>DATIZR010000041.1 GCA_035516965.1 Nitrospirota bacterium | reverse complement strand
GGCAACGCCGACGTGCGCCGAGATCGCCATGTTCTGGAGGCACGTGACGTACTGCTCCACGACATAGCCGGGACGCTGCGTCAGGAACGGAAAGAGCGCGAGCAGGACCATACCGAGCAATGCGCGCCAGGTCATGGGGCGGTCGATCGCCGCGATCAGGAGCACCAGCACGATCGCGAGCGGTTTAATCGCTACTGCCAGGGCAAGCCAGAGCGTTGCTTGCCACCAGCGCGAACGGCTGACGTCGACCACGGCCATCAGCATCACTGCCGTCATCAGGAGCGTTGCCTGGCCGTTCCGGGCGCAGTCCCACACGATCGGGATCGCGACGAGGGTCATCAGGGGAAAGAGGTTTTTCCCCGAGCGCTCGGCAACGAGGCTGCCGAAGCTCCTGAGGGACAGGGCGATCGCACCGATGCTCACGAGCCGCCAGGCCATCTCTCCGGCCGCCCGCGGGAGGATCGCAAAGGGTGAGAACAGGATGGCTGCCTGCGGGAAATAGGTGAACCCGCCGATGCCGCTCATCTCATAGATCTGCTGCCCCTTGAACCAGGCCAGGGCCGCATACTGATATATGGGAAAGATGGACCGGCTGCTGTCATGAAGGATGATCGCAGAGGTCGCGAGGAACAGCACGGCCCAGCCTGCCCACGAAATCCATTCACTCCGTTTTTCACCAGCCTGCGCCAAGAATGTCTCCTTTGCTCCTCTGCATCACCGTACTGGAAAGCAAACCGAATCTAGCAGAATTGAAGGGCTGTATCAAGCAAATTCTGGTTCGATGCGTTGAACCGACTGATAGCAACATACTTTAACCACGGATGAACACGGATAAACTCAGATGGAAAGAATGTTTAAAATGCCGCATTCGTGATAAAGTCAAGAAAGCAGTCTTTGCGAGCGTAGCGAAGCAATCCCGTAATGCGTATCAGCCTGAAAAATCGAGATTGCCGCGTCGCTCCGCTCCTCGCAATGACAGCAATGAGGAATTCTTGCCAGATCATCACAAATGCTCTTCACCGGAATTCAGATACTTCCTGTTGTTATCTGTGTCCATCTGTGTTTATCTGTGGTTACCTGCTCTTGCTATGTTTTGCCCCTCCGGTATTTGCACCTTGACAACATTCTCCGGGTACCTTATAACACAGCAGTATTTCTTTGACGGCTGACCGCATCCAGTGCCGGGCGCGACCCGTGCTCCCATGAAAAAAAACCTGCTCACCATACCCGTGCTGCTCGTGATCTTCGTCCTCTGGATCACGCCCGGCCTCGTGGGCCGCGACCCCTGGAAGGCGGACGAGCCCTACACCTTCGGCATCGTGCAGGACATGGTCAAGACGGGCGACTGCGTGGTGCCGTCGCTCACGGGCGAGCCCTTCATCGAGAAGCCGCCGCTGTACTTTATGACCGCGGCCCTGTTCGAACGGATATTCTCGCCCGTCCTGGACCCCTTCGTCGCGACCCGCCTGGCCACAGTACTCTATATGTTCCTTGCTCTCCTGTTCTTCGCGCTCGCGGCCGGGGAGCTGTTCGGCAGGGAGCACGCAGCCATCTCCGCCATCCTGCTCATGGGCTGCATCAGCCTCCAGGTCACGGCCCACAAGCTGATCACCGACGCCGCGCTCTTCGCGGGCTTCTCCATTGCCCTGTACGGGCTCGCGCTTGCGCGGCGGCGCCTAAGCTGGGGAGGCTTCTGGCTCGGCACCGGCGTTGGCATCGGATTTCTGTCCAAGGGGCTGATCGCTCCCGGCGTGCTCGGCATCACGGCCGTGGCCCTTCCCCTGCTCTTTTCGCAATGGCGGCGGAAAGAATATGTTCTCTCCCTCGCGATCGCCCTGGCGGCCGCGCTCCCCTGGCTCGTGATCTGGCCCACGGCTCTTCATCACCGGTCTCCCGGGCTGTTCGTGCAGTGGTTCTGGAACCAGAACCTCGGGCGGTTCCTGGGCGTCAATGTCGGGTCCGCGGGGTTCAACCCGGGCTCCCCCGATGCCCACAGTTTCTATCTTCTGAACCTGGCCTGGCTTGCCTGGCCCGTCGTGGTCCCGACCTGCTGGTCGCTCTGGTTCTTCAGGAAATCCTGGCGCGAGCACCCGGTGTTCCAGATTCCCTTCGTTTCTTTTGTCGTGCTCATCGCCGTGCTGAGCTCGTCGACCACCAACCGCGTGCTCTATGCCCTGCCGCTGCTCATCCCGGCCTCGCTGATCGCGGTGCCTGCGATCGAACCGCTGCCTGCACGGGTAAAGGCATTGGGAAATTGGGCTGCGATCCTCTTCTTCGGCATCACGGCGCTCGTGATCTGGCTCGGCTGGTTCGCAATGATGACCGGGACGCCTGCGGTGATCGCCGGGAAGCTGCACGATTTCCAGCCTGACTACGTGCCTTCTTTCGAACCCGTGCTGCTTGCCGCGGCGGTCTGCTACAGCCTGGCCTGGCTGCTCGTCGTCACGAAGCTTACCAGCAAGCCGGAACACTATGTGCTGAACGGGACCCTCGGGGTCATCCTCGCCTGGGCGCTCATCATGACGCTCTGGCTGCCGGCCCTGAACGCCGGCTCGAGCTATCGCGCCGACTTCCTGGACCTGAAAAAATCCCTGCCCGGGCAATACTCCTGCGTGGCAAGCATCGGCCTGGGAGAATCGGAGCGCGCAATGCTCGAGTACTTTACAGGCCTGCGGACGCGGCGGATGGAGCTCTACGGCACGGGGGACTGCGATCTGCTGCTCGAACAGCGTTCCGGAAAGGCGGCATCCCTGGTCAAGCCGGAGTGGCAGAAGGTGTGGGAGCACCGGCATCCGAGCACCCGGCCCAAGGACATCTTTGCGCTGTATCAGAAAGAGCGAAAATAAAGATTGCTTTGTCGCAGCGCTTCTCGCGATGATACGCTGGAAGAGGTAGGTCCTGAGTAAGTCTTCTTGCTGTCTTTGCGAGCCGAAGGCGAAGCAATCTCGCTTATGGCTCGGGATAAACTTCGCAGTCCCGGTTATAAAGGAATCAATATCTTCGAGATTGCCGCGTCGCAAGAAACGCTCCTCGCAATGACATTTCGAGAGTTTTTCGGAAACCTTCCCGTAAATGCCTTGGTATAAACGGACCGGCCGGGGCAGCACACACGATGGGCCGATGCCACAAGAAACAAAAAAGGCAGGCATTCAGTTGATGAATGCCTGCCTTTCGTTCTCATGAGGGAGAGGGCTTATTTGCCGGCCTTGAGATTCTGCAGGAGCTGCCTGATCTCCGGGGCGTCGGCAGCGGTCGGCGCAAGCTCGAGGTATCGCTCGAACGCCTTCGCAGCGGCTTTCTTGTCGTTGAGGTCATAGGCGAGCACAACGCCCAAGTTGCGGTTCGCGTTCAGGTGATTGGGGTCGATCTTGAGCGCTTTCTTGTATTCCTCGACGGCCTGCTGCGGCTTTCCGGAGTTCTTGAGGCAGGTGCCCATATCAACGCGCACGTTCACGTTCTGCGGGTCCAGGGTGAGGGACTTCTGATAGGCATCTACTGCCTCGGCGAACCGTCTCGAATCCATGAGAGCGTTCCCGAGCATGGTCCAGGCCTCGGCGTTGGTCGGCGCCTGCTTTGCAAGCTGCTCCAGCTGCCTGATCTCATCCGGCGACTTCGTCATCGCCGTCCCCGGGACGGGAGCCTGGCCTTTGGGCTCCTCGCGCTGCTGCGTGCAGCCGGCCGAGACCACCAGAACGAGCGCGGCGAACAGGAATGTTCTCTTCATGAAGTCCTCCCCCCTCCGGAAACGGTATTGTCAAGAATTAACCACAGAGCGCACAGAGAAATCTTTCAATCTCAAAACGATTGAGGCTTCAGCCTTTTATGAACGAGCAGCAGTAATCGGACAGTTTCCTGACCTTCAGCTTGAACTTGGCGTTCGCAGCCACCTCGAAGGACTGACCGCCTGCGATCGTTTTCCAGGTCTTGTCTCCCGGCAGGAGCACGTCCAGGTCTCCGGAGAATATTTCCATGATCTCCTTGTCGCCGGTGCCGAACTCGTATTCCCCGGGCAGCATCACGCCGAGCGTTTTCTTCGATCCGTCGCCGAACAGGACCGTCCTGCTCGTGACCTTCCCGTCAAAGTAGACGTTCGCCTCGCGAACGACGGTTACGTTCTTGAACTCCGACATGCCGGACAACTCCTTTCGCTGCATCTCCTGCACGGGTGCAATTGCAGCCTGCAATGCTCTTTGTACACTTCTCACGACAGTCTGTCAATCCAAAAATCCGACGGTCCCGATGACCAAACAAGCACGAAGCGCCAAACTCCTCTTAATTCCTGACTCTTAATTCCTAACCCGGACAAGCCGGATCAAAACCAGAAGCTAAAGGCGTCTCTCGCGGAGCACGCGGAGGACGCAGAGTTTAAAACCAAAACCCGAAAGTCTTTCATGGTGAATTATTTTTTGATTTTCTCTGCGAGCTCTGCGCCTCTGTGAGATATTTTCTTGCCGTTTTGTAAAGAAATTGATTTGAAGTTCCTAATTCCCAACCCCTCCCGGCCTTCCTACCTCGTCAGGTGCCGGTACTTGATCCGGTGGGGCTGGTCCGCGTCCGCGCCCAGCCGCTTCTTCCGGTCCTCTTCATACTCGGAATAGTTACCGTCAAAGAAGACCACCTTGCTCTCCCCCTCGAAGGCAAGGATGTGGGTCGCGATCCTGTCCAGGAACCAGCGGTCGTGGCTGATCACGACGGCGCAGCCGGCGAAGTTCTCGAGGCCCTCCTCGAGCGCCCGCATGGTGTTCACGTCGATGTCGTTCGTGGGCTCGTCGAGGAGCAGCACGTTCGCCTCTTCCTTCAGGATCCGCGCCAGATGCACGCGGTTCCGCTCGCCGCCGGACAGCACGCCGACCTTCTTCTGCTGGTCCGTGCCGCCGAAGTTGAACCGCGACACGTAGGCGCGGGAGTTCATCAGGGCCTTGCCGAGCTGGACCTGCTCCTGGCCGTCGGTGATCACCTGCCAGATCGTCTTGTTCGGGTCGAGCACATCGCGGCTCTGGTCCACGTACCCGAGCTTCACCGTCTCGCCGATCCTGATCGCGCCCTTGTCGGGCTTATCCTGGCCCGTGATCATGCGGAAGAGCGTGGTCTTGCCCGCGCCGTTCGGACCGATCACGCCCACGATGCCGCCCGGCGGGAGCATGAAGGACATGTCCTCGACGAGGATGTTGTCGCCGTAGGCCTTGGTCACGTTCTGCGCTTCGATCACGACCTTGCCGAGCCGCGGTCCCGGCGGGATGTAGATCTCGAGCTCCTTGGCCCGCGCCTCCCCCTGCTTGCTGAGCAGCTCCTCGTAGGAGCTGATGCGGGCCTTTGACTTCGCGTGCCTGCCCTTGGGCGACATCCTGATCCATTCGAGCTCGCGCGACAGCGTCCTCTGGCGGTCGCTCTCGGTCTTCTCCTCCTGCTTCAGGCGCTCCTGCTTCTGCTCGAGCCAGGATGAGTAGTTCCCCTTCCACGGGATGCCCTGGCCGCGGTCGAGCTCGAGGATCCAGCCGGCCACGTTGTCCAGGAAGTACCGGTCGTGGGTCACTGCAATGACCGTTCCCTCGTATTTCTGGAGATGGTGTTCGAGCCAGGCAACCGACTCCGCGTCGAGATGGTTCGTGGGCTCGTCCAGCAGCAGGATGTCGGGTTTCTGAAGAAGCAGCCTGCAGAGCGCCACGCGCCGCTTCTCGCCTCCGGAAAGCACTTTCACGTTCGTGTCGCCGGGGGGGCAGCGGAGGGCGTCCATGGCCATGTCGAGCCTGCTGTCCAGCTCCCAGGCGTTTGCGTGGTCGAGCTTCTCCTGCACGTCGCCCTGCCGGGCAATGAGCTTCTGCATCTCGTCGTCGGACATGGGGTTGGCAAAGGACTCGTTGATCTTGTTGTACTCGTTCAAAAGATCGACGGTCTGCTGCACGCCCTCTTCCACGCACTGGCGGACGGTCTTTGCAGGATCGAGCTTCGGCTCCTGCTCGAGGAATCCCACGGTGTACCCCGGGGACAGCACCGCCTCGCCCACGAACTCCTTGTCCGCTCCCGCCATGATCCGGAGCAGCGAGCTCTTGCCCGACCCGTTCAGGCCCAGGACGCCGATCTTCGCGCCGTAGAAATAGGACAGATAAATGTCCTTCAGCACCGGCTTTTTGTCGTAGAACTTCCCTACTCCCACCATGGAGTAGATGATCTTGTTCGGTTCGGCAGCCATGTTTGCTCAATACCTCCGTTTGAAATGCAGGCTCTTTTGTACACTCCCCGGGCCCTCCTGTCAATGGGAAAAGGAAGGCCGGGAACGGGCCGTTTGGGCCCGTGCACTGGCGACTCTTCGGGCGCGGTACCGGAAACAGCATCGCCCTCCGTTGACAAACAGTCCGTCTCCTGATAGTCTCATGACATGACCGAGACGACGCGTGTGATGCACACCTGCCCCAACTGCGGCATGCCGATCGAGGAAGACCGGTACGTAAAGCGGCGGGACGGGACCTATCGCTGCGAGCACTGCTACTTCGCCGATACCTACCTTGATGGGATCGTCCAGCGCATGGAAACGGGCTACCTGGTCACGCTCGAGGCGCTCGTGAGCGCCATCGACGCCCGGGAGCATGAGGTCGGGAGCCATTCGCTCCGGGTGACCGAATTCGCCCTCGTGATCGGCAATGCCTTCGGCATGCGGGGGAGGGACCTCGTGGACCTGTACTGCGGGTCGCTCCTCCACGACATCGGCAAGATCGGCGTGCCCGATGCCGTGCTCATGAAGGCCGGGCCCCTCGACCCCGCGGAGCTGGCCGCCATGCAGAAGCACCCCGAGATCGGCTACCGCATCATCGGCCATATCGGCTACTTCAGCAGGGCCGCGGAGATCATCCGCTGTCATCACGAGCACTTCGACGGTTCAGGCTACCCCCGCGGGCTCAAAGGCGAGGAGATCCCGGCCGGCGCCCGCGTATTCGCCGTGGCCGATGCCCTGGACGCCCTGACCGTGACGCGCCCCTACCACAAGGCAGTCCCCTTCGACGAGGCTGCTGAGGTGATCACGGCCGCCTCGGGCACGCGGTATGACCCTGCGGTGATCGAGGCCTTTTGGAAGGCATCGGCCGAGCTCAGAGAGTATATCGGGAGGATCTTCATCGATATGGAGGAATCCCTGCAGGATGACCTCTCCGGCATGATAGGATAAGAGGCCGCGCATCATCCTTGCTGTCCGCCCTCCTTCGGGCTCCGATCCCCCTCCGGTCCAACCCCCGCCGTCGTCAGCGCGCTCATCATGCCGTATGCCTTCAGCCGCTCCAGATACTCATGGCTCCGCACAAAAAAAGACCCGGCATAGGCGAGCGAATTGAGCGAGATGTCCTGCACGTGCTCCCGGGACCGGGGGACGAGCAGCATCCATGTCCGGGCGACCAGCAGGCAATAGGGCGCGGAGTGCCTGGTCGTCCGGCCCGGCGAAGGCGTCCGCATGCCGAGCTCCTGCAGCATATCGCAGTACCGCCCAAAGGTTTGGCGGGCCGCATCATTGGGAAAGGTTGCAAGCCCCGGTTCGAGCCGCACAAAGGAATGCAGAAAGGGAAATGCCGGCACCCGGGAGAGGCCGTGACCCGGAGGCGCCTGCGCGAGCAGCGGCTCCATTGGCACAACGGGCCCCTCCGGAGCGAGCGGAAGCGGCACGAGCTGAAGATGCTTATGCTGCTGGCTCGCGCCTGCCTCGCGGCCTCCGTTGTAGAAGCCGAGGCTGTCGTACTCGCTCAGACATTGCCAGAGCGCCTCGAAGTCCTGCGGCGTGAGCAGCGCGTCCTGGTCCTCGAACTTCCGCGTGACGAGCAGGAGATGGTTCTCCACCACGTTGAACTTGTTCAGGACCGCCACATGCCCCGGCCCGACATCTCCTACGATCAGGTCGGGTTCCGGCGGAAGAAAGGGGTTCGCCTGCCTGCCCTGCTGCGATGCGCTGTCCTGCGCCCGGCGCGCCTCGTCCTTGCGGCTCAGGCTCTCGAGCACGCGCACGAAATAGCGAACGCCCTTCTCCTCCACAAAGGCGCGACCGGTGGGAAAGGAAAAAAGGGCGTTGGCGGCAAGGGCACGCAGCGTCGACGATGTCAGGCGCTCCCACAGTGTTCCCTTTGGTATGACCATGGATGAAGCCCCCTGGCTGGTGATGATCCCTTGGCAGCGGTGTAGATTATAGCATGGAGTGAAGAAAAATCGACCCCCTCCTTGAAAAATTCCTGGCGGGCGGGTACTATGCCGACCATGATGCAGGTCATAGTCTCCTTTCCTGAAGAGGAGTATTGTAGGATCGGAAGAGAGAAGACTCTCTCGCAATGAACCCCACAAGGAGGCGAACCATGCAGGCATTGAATGTAACCACGATCATCCCCCGGGACAGGCATCCGCTCATCTTCAAGACCTTTGACGGGCTGAACAAGGGCGAGTCGTTCGTTCTCGTGAACGACCATGATCCCAAACCGCTCTACTACTCGTTCCTGCACGAGCGGGAGGATCAGTTCACCTGGGAGTATCTGGCCCAGGGCCCGGAGGAATGGAAGGTTCAGATCACCAGGAAATGACAGCGCGGGAGGATGGAAGGCGGCATGTACCTGAACATTGACTACGGCAAGTGCGAGGGGTGCGGAGGGTGCGCGGAGGCCTTTCCCGAATTCTTCGAGATGCGGGATGGGAAGGCATGGGTCATCAATCCCGGCACGTTCGTTCTGGAAAAGAACCAGGGCGTCATGACCATCTGCCCCTATTATGCGATCTCTGTGGAGTGACCGGTCCGGCTAAACATTGAACCGGAACAGCATGATATCCCCGTCCTTGACCACGTAGTCCTTGCCTTCGGAACGAAGGAGTCCCGCGGCCTTGACAGCCTGCTCGGTCTTGAGCTTCATCAGATCGTCGTAGTGGAAGACCTCGGCGCGGATGAACCCCTTTTCGAAATCCGTGTGGATCTTGCCCGCGGCCTGCGGAGCCTTCGTGCCCTTCGTGATGGTCCAGGCCCGCACTTCCTTCTCCCCCGCCGTGAAATAGGTGATGAGCCCGAGCAGTTCGTAGCCGGCACGGATCATCCGGTCAAGCCCCGATTCCTTGAGGCCCATGCCGGCGAGGTATTCCTTCCGCTCCTCAGCGGGCAGCTGCGCGATCTCGCCCTCCACCTGTCCGGAGATGACGACGACCACGGCCCCTTCCTCCGCCGCGATCCGCCTCACCGCGTCTACCATCGGGTTCGGTTTGTTCACCATGTCCTCGGCCACGTTCGCCACGTACAGCACGGGCTTGGCGGACAGGAGATTGTAGCTCTTGAGCCACGCCGCCTCGTCATCTGAATGGCTCGCCCGCCGGACCGGCTCTCCCCGGCTCAACATGTCCTTGATCCGCTTCATGAAGGCTGTCTCATCGGCGACCTTCTTGTCCCCGGTCTTGGCGAGCTTCTCCGATTTGAACAGCCGCTTCTCGATCGCGTCCAGGTCCGCAAGCATGAGCTCCGCCTCGATCACCTCGATGTCGGCCTTCGGGTCGACCGCGCCGGCCACATGGATCACGTTCGGGTCCTCGAAGCAGCGGACCACGTGTGCGATGGCGTCCACTTCCCGGATGTTGGCGAGGAACTTGTTCCCCAGCCCCTCTCCCTGGGCGGCCCCCTTGACCAGACCGGCGATGTCCACGAACTCCATGGTGGTCGGCGTCAGCTTTTTCGGCTGGTAGATCCCGGCAAGCGTCTGGAGCCGTTCATCGGGCATGTCCACGACCCCGACGTTGGGATCGATGGTCGTGAAGGGATAATTGGACGCCTGCGCCCCTGCCGAGGTCAGCGCGTTGAAGATGGTGGACTTGCCCACGTTCGGCAGACCCACGATGCCGCAGTTGAAACCCATGGAGAACTCCTTTTAAACGACATAACCACGGATGAACACAGACGGACACAGGTGAAAAATCAATCAGGAAATAACTAAAAGCACTTCCTGCTGTACTCAGGTTTACCCGTGTTTATCCGTGTTCACCCGTGGTTGCAATAGTTTTTACAACAAAAAACCCGGAGGTGCGCTCCGGGTGAGATCACTGCTGATTGAAGAGGTTCATGGCCCGCGTCATCCCCTGGGTCACGATCGCAAGCGCCGCTTCGCCTGCCTTTTCAACGGCTCCGGCCGCTGTTGCGCGTTCCCCGGGCAGGAAGGGGCTGAGCACGTAATCGGCCGCGTCCATGCCCGGCAGGGGCCGGCCGATGCCGATCCTGACCCGGATGAAGTCCGGCGTCCCGATCTGCTCGATGATGGAGCGGAGCCCGTTGTGCCCGCCGTGCCCGCCCCCGCTCTTGATCCTGACCGTGCCGATCGGCAAATCGAGTTCATCGTGCAGCACGACGAGGTCGCTGGCCGTGCAGTAGGAATCGCGAAGGACCGCCGCGACCGACCGGCCGCTCTCGTTCATGTAGGTCTGCGGCTTGGCAAGGACCGCCTCATGGGAATCGATCCTGCCCCTGCCGATGAGCGCGTGGTGCTTTTCCTGGATGAGCGGAATCCCGGTCCGCCGTCCGAGCTCGTCAACGGCCATGAACCCGGCGTTGTGGCGGGTACGCTCGTACTTCTTTCCCGGGTTTCCCAGGCCGATGATGATGAATTTCATCGTGCAGATTCAGGCCGCATCGGAAAACCGCGCGCCCCGCTTCCCGCAATTACTTCTTGGGGGCCGCTTCCTTCTTGGGAGCTGCTTCCTTCTTGGGAGCCGCTTCCTTGGCGCCTTCCTTGCCCTTGGCCTCGGCGGCAGGGGCCGCAGCGGCCTCGCCTTCCTTCTTCGGCTTCTTGACCAGCTCCGGCTCTCCACCCTCGGTCGTCACAGCAGGCGTGGCCGTAAGCATGGCTTCGAGCTTCTCAGCCGAGATAGGCGGCTGGATGGTGGCCACCGTCGCGACGGGGTCCGTCAGGATCTTGATGCCTTCGGCGACCTTGATGTCGCGCACGTGGAGCGATTCGTTCACATTGAGCGCCGAGATGTCGACCTCGATGGAATCCGGGATCTGGTTCGGAAGACATTCGATGTCGAGCGTCCGGAGACCGTACTGGAAGATGCCGCCCTCCTTTACGCCGATCGAGTTGCCGACAATATGGACGCCCACCGGGATCCTGACCTTCTCGTCCATGGCGACTTCCATGAGGTCGACATGGATGAGTCCGCCGTTGATCGGGTCCACCTGGTAGTCCTTGATGAGCGCCAGGCGGTCCGCCTTGTCCGTGGCCCCGTCAAGTTTCAGGTTGATCAATGCGTGCTCGCCGCCGGCCGTGCTGAGCACCTTCGTGACATCCTTATTGCCCATCGCGATGGGCAGGGACTTGCCGTGGCTGTAGAGAACCGCCGGGACCATCTGGCTCCGCCGAAGGCCCCGGGCGATCCCCTTGCCCGCCTTCTCTCTGACCTGTGCTGTCAATGCGATCTTTTCCATTTCTCCTCCGATACATGTTAGTACATCGTTATGAACCACAGACTATCACTGATGAAAACCGGCTTGCATGATACTACGCGTTCGTCCTTACTTGTGTCTATCCGTGTTCATCCGTGGTTAATTTTAAGCTGTTCACACGAACAGCGAACTGAGCGAGGTCTCCTCGTAGATTCTCGTGATCGCCTCGGCAAGGAGCGGCGCGACGGACAGGACCGACAGCTTCTTGCACTCCTGCTGTTTGGCTTCGAGCGCGATCGTGTTCGTGGCGATCAGTTCGTCCAGCACCGACTCGTTGATGCGCTTCGTCGCGGGTCCGGAAAGCACGGCGTGGGTGCATGCGGCGTAGATCTTGCCCGCCCCGTTCGCCCTGAGCGCCGTAGCGCCCTCGGTCAGCGTGCCCGCCGTGTCCACCATGTCATCGAGGAGCAGGCAGTCATGGCCCTTGACATCGCCGATGATGTGCATCACCTGGGCGACATTCGGCTTGTCGCGCCGCTTGTCGATGATGGCGAGTGCGGCATCAAGCCGTTTCGCGAAGGCCCGGGCGCGCTCCACGCCGCCCGCATCGGGCGAGACCACGGTCAGGCTGTTGAATTTTTTGCCCTTGAGATAGTCCAGGAGCACCGGGGCCGCGAACAGGTTGTCCACCGGGATGTTGAAGAACCCCTGGATCTGGCCCGCATGCAGGTCGACCGTGAGCACGCGGTTCGCGCCGGCCGCGGTGATCAGGTCCGCTACCAGCTTTGACGTGATCGGCACGCGCGGCTGCACCTTGCGGTCCTGCCGGCTGTACCCGTAGTAGGGGAGCACCGCAGTGATCCGCATGGCCGATGCCCGCTTCAGGGCATCGATCATGATCAGGAGCTCCATCAGGTTCCGGTTGACCGGGCTCGCCGTGGGCTGCACCACGAAGACATCCATGCCCCGCACGTTGTCCACGATCTGGACATTGATCTCGCCGTCGCTGAACCTGCCGACCAGCGCGTTGCCCAGCGGGATGTTCATCTTCTGGCAGATTTCCCGGGCCAGGGCCTGATTCGCATTGCCGGTAAAAATCTTGAGTTCCCGTGATCTCACCATCGCCTTACGTGTCCTCTTTTCCGTTACTGGTTCGGGGACAGGGAGTCGAACCCCGATTCAAGGCTTCAAAGGCCTCTGTCCTACCATTAGACGATCCCCGATCAACGGCGCGCCCGGGGGCTGTCGCCCGGATAAACATGAAAAGGATAGGCAGGCACGCCTATCCCTTGTCAGTTGCAGAATCGGCAAGAACCCGGATCAACCGGTGTGCATCCCCTCATGCTGCGTCTTTCGGGGCGGCGTCTTTCGGGGCCGGTTCCCGTTTCGTCGGATTCGCCAGTTCTCGTTCGTATTCGGCGAGGACCTTGGACTCGATCATCTGCCGCGTCTCGCTGTTCAGCGGGTGTGCGATATCCTTGAAGGTCCCGTCCTTCATCTTTCTGCTCGGCATGGCCACGAACAGCCCGGCGTTGCCGTTGATCACCCGGAGGTCCCTGATCAGGAAAACGTTATCGATGGTTATCGTCGCGTAGGCTTTGAGCCGCTCTTCATTGCTGACCGGGAAAACCCGTACCTCTGTGATTTCCATACTCGTTCCCCCTCATGATGTGAATCTGTCATGGATTCGGGGCGGCGTTGCGGTCACGGGACGCTGCCGAATCTCTGGTAGTATGGTACACCTCGAACGGTGACGCGGTCAATGCCTCAACTGCAAAGACTTTCCATCCCTCCCGGGACACCCTGTCAGCGGCTTTTTTGCACTCCTTTTCTGTTTCGAATATGCCAAATACCGTGGGCCCGCTCCCGCTCATGCGTGCACCCAGCGCACCGCGCGAGAGCAACAGCTCCTCGATCTCGCGGATAACGGGATGGCTGGCGGCGGTGACCGTCTCCAGGTCGTTCTGGAGGCGCTGGGCTATTACCCGGGCCGTCATAAGACCTGCAATCATAGTACAGTCAATTTTTTTTGTCAACCTCAAATTTAGGTTCCTGTATACCCAGGCGGTCGAGGTTGCAAAACCGGGGTTCACGAGCAAGACCCAGTATCCGGGCAGGGGGGGAAGGGACTGCAGGAGTTCTCCCCTGCCCTTTGCCAGGGCCAGCGGCCCATGGAAGAAAAAAGGGACATCCATGCCAATACCCGTTCCGAGGTCGGCCAGTTCAGTCCGGGACAAGCCGGTCCCGAGGAGCATGTTCGCGGCTGTCAGCACGGCCGCAGCGTCGCTGCTCCCTCCGCCAAGACCGGCGGCGACGGGGATGCTCTTCGTGATCTCGATCTCCAGTCCCCCCTCTTCCCGGGCGAGGCTGAGAACGGCCGCTGCCGCCTTCCATGCGATGTTCCCGTCCCCGGAGGGAACGCCGACATCGTCGCAGGTCACGCTGATGCCGCTGCGCGCCCGGCTGACGCGCACCCGGTCGTAGAGTCCCACCATCTGCATCAGCATCTCAACATCATGATATCCGTCCGGACGGCGCCCGAGCACGGACAGGCAGAGGTTGATCTTCGCGGGCGCCAGGATCGTGATCTCGTTCATCGCTCTCCACCACCTGTGATCGTGAATGCCCCCGCGTCAAGGGGGCCGTTCACGTCGGCCTCGGCATAGTCCACAACCAGCGAAGCCCGTTTTTCGGGATTCTCGACCACAATCCTTCTCGGGAGGGAATAACCGGCAACGGGCTCGATTGACTCGTATCGCACCTGATACACCAGTGTTCCGCCGCGGTAGACCTCGAAGGGGGGGAGGATCGAAAGCGGCAGCTCCCATCCAAGCGGGGGGCGTACTTTCACCACGGTGGCGCCCCGGGTCAGTTCGAGCACGCAGCTGCCGTTGGGAGCGCACAGCATCCGGGACCGGGAATCGGCGAGGATCCCGGGGACGTTCCCCGACAGGATGGTGCACAGGTCGGCGGGATCGACGTCGGCGCCCAGGATGCGTTCCAGCGCGGGGTTCTTCGGGTCCATCATCCGGCGTTCGCCGGAAAGGTCCAGCATCACCTGGTTCCCGTCCCACAGCAGGGTGACGAGGCTCTCTCCCAGAGGTCCGAACGCTTCGATCCGGAACTGCTTCTGCCCGTTCACGAGGATGCCCACGTTATCGAAGGAACGCCGCCGGTCCCGCCGGGCGGCGCGGATGCCGGCGATCGCCTTGAGCGTTGAAAAGGAGCGGCTGTGCTCCTCGAGCGCCTGCACCAGGGGACCGGCGGGGGCCTCGGTCATGGGAATTTCCGGGACTTTCGGGAGACAGGAGGCCAGGAGCGGGACAAGGACGAGGGCGACAAGGCGGGAGGTCTTCACTTCTTGCTCTTCTTCCCCGGTTTCTTGTCTTTGAGCAGCACGTCAGGATCTCCGAAGCCGGCCTGCCGGAACTTGTCCTTGAGCTCCTGGTTTTTAGGGTCCAGTTCGAGCGATCGCAGCCACTGCTCCCGGGCCTTTCCGTTCTCGGACAGCTTGAGGAAAATGTCGCCGTAATGTTCACGCATGACGGGATCGTCATCCTTGGTCTTCACGATCGCCTGCTGCATATAGGTCAGGGCCTCCTCCAGCATGCCTTTCTGATACAAGGCCCACGCCAGGCTGTCGAGGATATACCCGTTCTCCGGTTTGATCAGGAGCGCCCGCTTGATGAGCATGATCGCCTCGTCGAGGTGCTCTCCCTTTTCGGCATAGGAGTAGCCGAGGTAATTGAGGGCATCGGCATTGTCGGGCTTCACTTCCAGCGTCCGCTTGAGTGCGTCGATCATATCGCCCCGCCGCCCCAGTTTCTCGGAGGCAATGGCAAGGGTGAACAGAAGATCATCCCGGTCGGGGGCCAGCTCGATGCCCTTCTTCAGCACCTGCGACGCTTCCGCGTACCGCCCCACGTCCATGTAGGCATTGGCAAGGTACAGGTACAGCTCGGGCTTGCCCGGCTGGTCCTTCAGGGCCTTCTCCAGCAGCGGGATCGCCTCCGCGGTCCGCTTCAGCTGAGCATAGATATAGGAAATCTGGAGCAGGGTATCCGTGTCGTCCGGCGCGGCCGCCAGGAGTTCCCGGTACTTCCCGAGCGCCTCATCGTAGCGCTCGAGCGCGACCAGGGTGGATGCTATGTACCGCTTCAGACGCAGATCGTTCGGGTCTGCCTGCTCGACGTCCCGGAAGGCTTCGAGCGCCCGCGCATACTCCTTTTTCTCGGCGTAAATCAGTCCCATCTTCACCCGGGCGTCGTAGTTCCGCGGATCGTTCGCCACGAGCTGCTGGAACTGCTCCAGCGCCTTGTCGAGCGCATTCTGCTGGATGTAGAGCTGCGCGAGGCGTGCGGCGATGTCCATGTCGTGGGGATTGATCGCCAGCGCTTTTTGGTATGCGTCAATGGCCTCGCCGGCCCGGTCGGTCACCTCGTAGACGAATGCCATGGCAGTGTAGGCAGGCTCGAAATCTTCGCGCAGGGCGATGGCGCGCTTGAACTCCGCCAGGGCCTCCGGGTACATCTGCCGGTCCGAATAGACCCTGCCCAGGTAGTAGGGGGCCATGAGAGAGCCGGCGTTCACTTTTTCGAGCTGCGTCAGGGTCTCGATCGCCTCATCATAGCGCTTGAGCGTCGCGAAGAGCGACCCCAGATAGATATAGGCGTCCTCCTGCTTCGGATCGAGTGCGATCACCTTGCGATAGATGCCGATAGCCTCTTCGTATTTCTTCCTGCCCGCGGCGATGTTCCCGAGCAGCAGAAGCGCTGACATCCGCTTCGGTGAGAGTTCGGCCGCTCTCTTCGCATACCCCGCCGCCTCGTCGACCTGGCCTTTCCGGAGCGCGAGGGACGACAGCGACAGGAGCACCTCCGCGGAGGAGGGATCGAGCCGTTCCGCGGCCTGGTATTCCTTGAACGCACGGTCGAACTCACCCTCCTGCTCGGCGAGGCTGCCGAGCATGAAGTGGTAATAGGCATCGGCCTGGACGCGGGAATCGGCGCTCATGCCCTCCACGGTGACCTCCGGCATTTTCTGCACGCTCATTGCGCAGGACGACGAAAGCGTTATTGCCAGCAGGAGAAGAATGGTCTTTTTCATGATCATAGGTCCAGGATACCTCGTTCCGGGGAGCGAAGACGTGCCGAGGGGAACGGACTGCCGTTACGCATCAGACTGTCTTGGAGCCCTGCCACTGCAGTAATGAGCGAACGCGCTCGAGGCTGGTCTCGATATCGTCCTTGTCGTGCGCTTCGATGGTATAGACGGGTGCCGACGCATGCTCGCGCATCAGCGAGAAGCAGTGTTCGAAATCCACATCACCCCGCCCGAGCGCCCAGTGGGAGTCCGCCGACCCGTCATTGTCGTGGAGATGGACCTCAACCAGATGCCTGCCGAGCTGTTCGAACCACCGTTCCATCGAAACGGTGGAAAATAGGTTGAAGTGGCCCGTATCGAAGCAGAACCCGAAGCCGGGACGCCCGATGGCCTCGATCAGCATCCGGATCGCTTCAGGGTCCTCATCGAACACGTTCTCGACCGCGACCCGCATCCCGATGCTCTCCGCCGTGTCCATAACCTTGTGCCACGTGCCCAGGCTGTTATGGAGCCAGACGTCCTTTCGCCCGCCGTACCGCCAGCGGTCATAGGACCCGTGGAACACGGCAGCCCGCGGCTTCATGATTGCGGCCGCGTTCATCAGCTGACGGAACCGCACCTGGGTCACGGACTGGATCATGGGGTCCACAGCGCCGGGATTCAGGTCCATGAACGGCGCGTGCAGCGTGAGCGCCGGGTTCCAGTCCAGGTTCTTCCCGAGTTTTTCCAGGTCCTCCCGCTCGAGCTGGTCAAGCACCGCCGCGGAAAGATAGATCTCGAGATCGTATTCCCGCTTGCGCAGGAGCTCGATATAGTCTCTCAGCTTGGGATAGGGGATATGGATGTGGATCGGTTCCATCCGGCCTCAGCCTTTTGAACCGCAGTTCCCCGCGGCACAGGCCCCTGCGCCGCACGCCGCGGCGGGCTTGGACTCGGGCTTGGAATCTTCCTTGCTCGAAGGCTTTTGCGCCTCGTCGTTCTTTTTCGCGGCATAGTCCGTCGCGTACCATCCCGAACCCTTGAGCACGAACGCGGCAGGCGAGAGCACCTTCCGCACCGATTGAGCTTTGCAGAGCTGGCAGCTGGTAAGCTCCGGGTCGCTGAACCTCCGCGTCACCTCAAAGCGTCCGCCGCAGCTCGCGCACTCATATTCATACACCGGCATTGCAGCCCTCCTCGTAAAACAGTAAACAGGGTGTATATTATAAACAAAGGCGGGGCCGAACACAAGAATTTTCGGGCGTTCTCCCGATCTTTCGGGGGACTCGCTGGCTGCCAGACCTGTCCCTTGGGAGGCTCTTGCAGGGCGCCGATAAGTAGCCGCTGAACGGTTCGACCCGTTCCTTTTGTCCCCTCTCGTTCTGACTGCCGGCTGCGGACCTGGGTCCGGGGACCGGCGCTCCTCCCGGCATTAAAAGAACTGTGCCTCTGTCATGTTGATCTCTCGAAGGGACCGGCCTTGTGCAGGCCCTCTCGGACCTCTGCCTCGACTGTCACACCGGCCGGAAGGCACCCTGGCCACGGGTCGAAATCATCCCGTCCATGCCCGTCCGAAGCCTCCCGTTTTCCAGGGGAAAATGACCTGCGTTACCTGCCATGATCCGCAGGGGAACCACTACGGCATGATGCTCCGTGTTCAACCGAGGAAGATCTGCCTGCTGTGCCATGGGAAGGACTGTCTGCGGTAGCGCCGCACGATGAAGTACTGGTAAGGCACGAGGCTTCCGGTGTTTTGGCATCAGGCTTGCGGATCGGGTCCCGGGCACTTCGCGCCTGCGACAGCTTCGGAGCCAAGCCCGAACAGGACACGGTACAGCGGGTGGGACTTCAAGGAGCTGGGTACCAGGCGGTCGCGGAGAAAGCGGACGCGCCCCTGCAGGCTCAACGCGTGATCGTATACGATCCGGGAGAGCCGCATTCCCGGTTCATCGATGAAAGTGTACGTGCCGAACGATGCGACCATGATGACCGGCATGGTCACCAGGAACGTGACGAGGAACGCCGCGTGATAAGGGCACCGCCAGCGGGAGGAGTGCGACGGTGGCGGAGCGGTCCCGGAAGAAGCCATAGCTCAGCACGAACCCGCTCAGGACAAAGAAGATCGAAACCGAGAAGGCGCCGTTGTACAGCAGGTTCAGCGGAGTTCCTGAAATGGCGGCCTCAAGAGCCCGGCCCGTGTGGCTCGGCGCGGACGGCCCGAAGAACAGGGCCGGATAGAATGCGATCGCAAGATGGTTGAACACGACCGCAAGCGCCGCCAGCCCCCGGAGACTCTCCAAGTAGGTCAATTTCTTCACGTGTCATACACCTCATCCCGCGCCGATGCGGGCGCCCCGGCGGCCGGTGGTCAGCACCATGACGCCCGAAACTCCCATGTGTCCGCTCCGGCTCGTGTCACATCCTGCCCAGCAGTTCGAGGCTTTCCCGCATCCCCTCCTCGGCCGCGTCAAGCTCCACGATCACCCGGAGGCCCTGCTTTCTTCCGCGCAGCATCTTCAGGGCCTCGATCTCCCGGCAGCCCGGCCGGAGCGGTTGATGGTCTGCCACGCCGGAGCGGGCCGTCTTGTCATGATGATGGATATGCACGAACCGCACCCGTGCGAGCAGGCGTTCCGGCAGGTCCCTGACAAAGGCGGGTGAGTCGATCCCCGCAAGCTCGAGGTGTCCGATGTCGAGCGTGATGGACACGGTCTCGGGCAAGGGTATCACGAATCGCTCCCAGAACCGGAGGATGTCGGCAGAGTTGTAGGAATTCTCGATCGAGACCGGGCAGAGGCTGCTCACGTCCCTTACGTTCATCCCGTACCGCTCTGCTTCCGCGCCCGAAAGGATCCGGCCACGTGCACCGCCTTCGTCATGGATGATGATGCCGAGATCGCACGCCGCAGCCAGCCTTTTCATGACGTCGACCGAGTCCATCGCCAGTTCCCCGGACATTGGGTATTCGAGGGGATGATAGACGGTGCGGATGCCGCGGGACCTGCACTCGCGCGCGATCTCGATCGCCTCGGTCACACCGCGCTCGCCGTCTGACACACCCCAGTTCGCACTGCGCCAGAGTGATATCTGTGCGAAGCTCGCGTTCTGCGCACCCACGTCGGACGGCCGGATGATACGGTAGCCTATTTCCATTTCCCGCTCCTCATCAGCGCAGGAGGCGGAGGTACCATGACGACATTCGTGCCTAACGACATGCTGTTCACTATTCTATGCGTACCCGGTCCCCCACCGCGATGCCGGAGCCGGCTGCGGTCTCGATCACCCATTTCACGGACGCGGTCGAAGGATAATGGTCCCGGCTGCCCGGTCTGCAGCCGGCGTAGACGCTAACAACAGCATGTTCGGAAGAAACGAAGATGATGTCAATCGGGAAGGTAACGCTGCCCATCCAGAACGTCACCGCCTCCGGCCGGTCAAACACGAACAGGGCTGCTTCTTCCGGTTTAAGCGGACGGAATCCCTGCAGTCCCTTTGACCTCATCCGGGAGGTATCACAGACCAGAACAACGGAAAATGTTCGGCCGCCCCCGGATTTCCCGCGGGGGATTGCCGTCACGGTCAGTTGCCGCACCGGCCTGTCTCCGCTCAGACCTCCGGCAACATATGCGCCTTGCTCGGTCCCGTACGCCTTGTCCGCTCCCACAGCGGGCGTCAGCGTGACAACCGCTGTGGCCAGGAGAGCGACCAGTTTTCCGGTGGTCCCGTCGACCTTGATCCGAGGGGTCCGCCTGAGCAGGACGGCGAACAGCAAGATTATAAACGCGGCGATCACGAAGGCACTTTACCATGGCGAGGTGGAAAAATTCAAGCCTATAAGACAGCATGAAACCGCCGGCGCGCAAGGAAACATCAGCCCCTTGACATGGGCTGAAACCGGCGCTACCTTAAAAGAGGAGGCATTTTATCCCAGTTAATTCAAGATGAGGAGGTGTTTTCCATGCCGAATACAATTCAGCAAACAGTCGTGCTTCCCGCACCGCCTGAGAAGCTCTATGACATGTATATGAGTCGGAAAATCCACGCTGAGATCATCGGGCAGCCCGTGATCATAAGCCGCACCGCCGATTCTTCGTTCCGCGCGTTCGGAGGAATGATCATCGGTAGGACGCTGCAGGCGGTTCCCAAGCATCTCATCGTCCAGTCCTGGAGGTCCAGAGACTGGAAGCAGGAAGACCTCGACTCCACGCTGATCATCAGCTTCTGGCCTGACAAGGACGGCGGCAGGATCGAACTGACCCACGTGAATGTTCCCGAGCACGACTACGAGGGAGTGAATCTGGGATGGGAAAAGTATTACTGGAAGCCCTGGCGCGAATACTTGGGTGCAAAAGAAGGGGGTTCCAGGATACGCAAAGCTGCCTAGCCGTGCGTTGATGATTGCCCTTCGCAGCCGGTTATCACGAAGGCTGCTGCAGTCATCTTCTCGAGGTTACTAATACGTGGTGCGGACGCGTTCCCTGCACAGGAGAGGATGATATGGCTCATGTAAATTATCTTGCCGTGCTCGTGGCTTCTCTCGCGGGTATGGCGGTCGGATCGCTCTGGTATTCGAGAAGCCTGTTCGGAACTCTTTGGATGAGGATCATCGGCCAGGACAAATTGACGAAGGCCGAGATCGATCAGATGCAGAAGGATGTGCGTCCCTATTTCGTGGTTATGTTCGTGGTAACCTTCATGGGCGCTGCTGTGCTGGCGCGGTTCATCGTGTGGTTCGGCCCGGCCAGCGTGGCGGGAGGTATTTCGATAGGCTTCTGGAGCTGGCTGGGGTTTGAGATCCCGGTCATCGCCGGCAACGCGCTTTTCAGCGGCAAAGAGAAAGATCTCCTCCTGCCGCTGTTCCTGGTACAGGCAGGGCACCACTTCATCGCACTGATGGTGATGGGAGCGATTCTCGGTGCGTGGTTGTAATTCCTGAGGAGACGGTTTCAAGTCCGCGCAGGACAAGTTCAATTTCTTATTCCCTCCCGCTCTCCCGGTTGATGGCTTGAGGGGGGGGATGCTCTGTCCGGAGCGACGACCTTGGACTGGTAGCCGATCAGTGAGAAGAAAACCTAAAGGGCAGACCTCAAAACAATGACCCCCTCCGATGCACAGCTCTTCATCTCTAATTTTTTTTGAGCATCGAACGAACCGGCGGATCGATTGACCGACGCTTCGCCGTCCTGTCCCGGTGTCACGACCCCTTCGCTGCCGAGCCTTCCAGATCCTTGTTCCCGTCAATGAACTTCAGGTTGTATTTGAACCGGTCTATCTTCCAGCCAGAGGCTCCTTTCACCAGATGAAAATTGTAGCTGCCTACAAAGGTTCGAGTGTTCTGGTTCGTGGGGTTCGGCAGATAGTGGAAGGCTATGCCGTAGCAGAACAGATCGGCCTCGTTCCCTTTGATCGCGGTCTGGTAGTTTCCCGCCTGGTGATGGATCGCCTTGAGGCTCTTCAGGCCCTGGTCCCATGCGTCGGTGATCTGGGCGGGAGTCCTTGTCTCGGGCCGGCCCCCGGCAAGCGAGGTCATATCAAAAAGGACTTCAGGAGCGAAGACATCCCTCACACAGAGCCAGTCACGGTTATCCGTGCAGATGAACAGCCTGTCCGCGACAGCAATGACATCGTTCTGCTCCTTGAGCTCGACCATCTGTCCGTGAAATTCATGACGGACAATGGGTCCGCAGCCGACGACAAGGGTCAACAGAAAGAGTAAGACCGCTTTCTTCATGGTAGGCCTCCCCGTGAGGGAATGAGAGAATATGCCCGGACAAATGGGCATGGGGAACTGTACTCCAAGCACCGGTAAATGAAAAGAAGAAATTGAAATCGAAGATAAAACAGCCGCTGTCAGGAGGACAGCGGCTGTTTGCATTGGCGAGGGGTTCTTAGTTCTTTTTCTGGTCCATTTTGGCCTTCAGCATCTCGCCCAGCGACCCCATGGCCTGGGGCGCAGAGGACTCCTTCTGCCGGAACTCCCTGATCGTTTCAGCTTCCTCCTCTGCGGCGCGGCTGATCTCGGCGAGCGAGAGTGACAGCTTCCTGGCCGCGCGGTCAACGGCCTCGATCTTCACCTCAACTTCCTGTCCTTCCTTCAGCACCTCGCGGGGATGGTTGATCTTCCTGCCCGCCCCCAGCTTTGAGATGTGGACCAGGCCGTCAACGCCTTCCTTCAGCGTCACGAAGGCGCCAAAGGGGGCGAGCCGCGCAACCTTGCCGGAATGATAGGAGCCCGCGGGATAGGCTTCCACGACCTGGTCCCAGGGGTCCGGCAGGGTGTCCTTCAGGCTGAAGGAAAACCTGTTGTTCTCCCAGTCAAGCTTCTTGAGGATCACTTCAACATCCTGCCCATTCGAAAGGATATCGCTCACCTTCTCGGTTCTGCTGTAGCTGATCTCGGATATCGGGAGCAGGCCTTCTATCCCGCCGATATCGATGAATGCCCCGAACGTCTGGATCGATGTCACCTTGCCTTTGACCTTCATGCCTTCCTTGAGTTCAGCCCTGAGCGCTTCCGTCCTGCTCCGCTTCTCCTCCTCGAGGATCGGCCTGCGTGAGAGAACGATATTCCTGCCGTCCTCGCTGTACTCCATGATCATGAACGGGAACGACCTGCCGATATAGTCTGCCTGGTTCTCGCCGCGCCGGATGCCCGACTGCGAGAAGGGGCAGAAGGCCCGCACCGAGCCGCCGATCTTGATCTCGAAGCCGCCCTTGATCTCCTTCGCGAACGTTCCCTCGACGGGGACATGGTTCCTCCAGGCGTCCTCGATCTGGCTCTGCTTTCCCGGGCCGGACCCGATCTTCGTGGTGAAATGCATCTCGTTGTTGTTCGACGACACGAAATAAGCGCGGATCGTATCGCCTTCACGGACGCTGATGTTTCCCGCTTCGTCCGTCAGCTCTTTCCGGTCCAGGTAACCTTCGCCCTTGCCGCCGAGATCGAGAAAGATCCATTCCGGGCTGATCTTGACGATCACGGTCTCGACCATCTGGCCGGGTCCGAGCTTTCCCAGCTTTTTGAAGCTTTGTTCGAACATTTCGGCGAAGTTCTCTTCACTGTTCGGTGCATCTCCTGCGTGATTGTTGATATCCATACAGTCCCTTTCGAACTACTATAATATTGCCAAAGAGTCAAAAACGTACCCGAGTAAATCGGAACAAGCTGGTTATGCAGTAAAAACGATTTGGCCGGGGCCGCGTGTCCTGTCGTTCGTATTATTCAAGTCTCTCCGAGTGCCCTGCGGCATGTGACGAGGCTTCGCCCATCAGATCGTACTCTTTCGCGTCCGTGATCGTCACCTCCACGAATTCTCCCGGCTCTGCCTCGGTCTCCGAGAGATACACGACCCCGTCAATCTCCGGGGCCTGCGTCGAAAGCCGGCCCATGAGCGCGAGGTCCTCCATGCCGTCGATCAATACCCGGTGCCGGGTGCCGATGAGCGCCCGGTTTTTCCTGAGCGATACCTTCGCCTGGGCTTTCATCAACCGGTCAAGCCGTTCGGCAGCGCTGTCGGCCGGCACCTGGGGCTTCAGCCTGCTTGCGGGCGTACCTTCCTCCGGCGAAAAGGGGAAGACTCCCAGGTGTTCGAACTCCGCCTCCTTCACGAAGGCAAACAGCCGCTTGAACGCGGCCTCGGTCTCACCGGGGAATCCCACGATGAGCGACGTACGGAGTGCGATCCCGGGTACGCGCTTGCGCAGCTCTTCGATCGTTGCCCGGACGTCCTTTGATGTCCCTTTTCGGTTCATTGCTGCAAGCACCTTATCGTCGAAATGCTGGATCGGCATATCGAGATACTTGCAGATCTTCTCATTTCCCGCCATCACGGCCATGAGCTCGCGGCTGATCCTGCCGGGATAGGCGTACATGAGCCGCACCCATTCTACCCCGGGGACCCTCGTCAGACTTTCGAGCAGCAGCGCAAGGCCGGCTTCGCCGTCGCGGTAGGCCGTGGAATCCTGGGCAAGCAGAACGAGCTCCTTTGCCCCGTCATCGGCGAGCATTTTTGCCTCGTCAAGAATGGAGACAAAGGGGCGGCTCGTGAAATTGCCCCGGATGATCGGGATGGCGCAATAGGAGCAGCGGTTGCTGCAGCCTTCAGCGATCTTGAGGTAGCGGTAATGGCGCGGCGTCGTGCTCAGGCGGGGAAGGCCGTAGACCATGGCCGGCGACGACACTTCCAGGACCCGTCCGCTCCCGCCGAGCGTCGTCCTGCAGATTTCGCCGATGCGGCCGATCTCCGCCGTGCCGATGATCGCGTCGGCTTCCGGCAGCTCTTTCAGCAGTTCGTCCCGGTACCGCTGGGCGAGGCACCCGGCGACGATCACCTTCGAGCACCTGCCCTCTTTCTTCATCTTCGCAGCCTCGAGGATCGCTTCGATGGATTCTTCCTTGGCGGACCCGATGAAGCCGCAAGTGTTCACGACGATGATGTCCGCCTCGTTCTGCTCCGGGGTTATTTCGAAGCCGGAGTCTGCCAGCACGCCAAGCATCTGCTCGGCATCCACCTGGTTCTTGGGGCAGCCCAAGCTCACCATGCCTATTTTATAGGGTTTTGCTGTCACCGATACCGTTGCAGAAAAAGAGAGCGGTGGGATACTATACCACGGGAGCTGGCCGGCGGCAACAGAGAAGTGGTCAGAACCCTCCGGACATGGCGAGAAAGCCCGCCAGCTTGTCATTCGTCTCCCTGAGCCGCTTCGACAGTGTCCGGGTGAACGACCAGAGCAACTTGTAGCCCAGATCCCGGTCCATGATCAGTATCTTATCCAAATCGGACTTGTTTACGGCAAGGACCTCGATTTCCGTGTTCGCAATGGCATGGGCCGACCGCGGGAAATTGTCGATCAGGGCCATCTCGCCGAAATAGTCGCCGGCCTTGAGCACCGCCAGGGCTTCCTCGCCGATGTTCGGGATGAATTTACTGATGCG
Source organism: Nitrospirota bacterium (assembly GCA_035516965.1). Taxonomy (NCBI): domain Bacteria; kingdom Pseudomonadati; phylum Nitrospirota; species Nitrospirota bacterium. Next base: position 75,916 of record DATIZR010000041.1, on the reverse strand, counting down.
CACTTCGCCCCGGATGATGACGTAGCAGCGATTCCCCGGATCGCCTTCGAAGAACATCATCGTGTCCTTCGCATGGCTCTCGCGGACGCAGATCTTCTCGATCTGCCGCAGTTCCTGCCCGGTCAGGGTCTCAAAGAGATGGATTTTCCTGAGTAGATCGATCATGGCAACCTCCGGACCGAACAGATCCCGCGGGGAATGATTCCCGATTACCAATACGACCCCGCTGCTCGATTACACGAACCGGACGGGGGGAGCTGCTCTGCGTGCTTGTTTCTGATCAAGTGCCTGCCCTTCGAAGCGCGGTCTTAAAGATTCGTCCGGTCCATCTCGAAGGCGTTCCGGATCAGTTTCAGCTCCTGGTCCCTGTCTTTTGAAATGGCGACCACATCGAACCGGCAGGGCATCTGGTGAAGCTTCTTGTATTTAAGGTATCCCAGCGCGGCCCTTGTCATCCTGCCCTGCTTCCGGTCATTGACCGCGAGTTCAGGAGCGCCGAAAGCATGGGTGGTCCTGGTCTTCACCTCGACGAACACCAGCGTGTCCTTGTCCAGCGCGATCAGGTCGATCTCGCCGCTTGGCGTGCGGTAATTCCGCTCCAGGATCCGGTAGCCCTGTCTGGCGAGGAACTTCGCAGCCCTGTCTTCGCCTTCACTGCCCAGTAACTTCTTGAGCAGGCTCACCGGACGCAGCCCCGCAGCATCTCCGCGACGGGAGAGAAACTTTTCCGGTGCGCCGCGCAGGGCCCGTGCTCCCGCAGGAGCGCGAGATGCTCTCTGGTGCCATAGCCCTTGTGCTTCTGGAAGTTGTACTGGGGATATTTCTGATGCAGTCCGAACATCAGCCGGTCCCGAGTCACCTTTGCCAGGATCGAGGCGGCGGCAATGCTGGAGCTGCGGCTGTCGCCCTTGATGAGCGGTTTCTGGGGAAGCGCCACGCGGGGCAGCGTGATCGCGTCGAGCAGCAGGTAGTCCGGCCGGGGGGCCATTGCCGCGAGCGCCCGTTCCATCGCGATGATCGTGGCCTGGAGAATGTTCACTTCGTCGATCGTCGCTTCGTCCGCGGTCCCGACGCCGTAGCTGACAGCCTGCTGACGGATCACGTCGAACAGCCGTTCCCGCTCCGCCTCAGGCACCTGCTTCGAATCGGTCAGGCCGGGGATCGAAAGGCCGGGGGGAAGAATGACCGCTGCCGCGACGACGGGGCCTGCCAGCGGGCCCCTGCCCGCCTCATCGAGACCCGCGATAAGCGAAAACCCGGACGCCTGAGCGCTTCGTTCAAAGGACAACGGGTCGCATGCCAGGTCGTCTCCGAAGAGGTCATCGGAAGCATGGTGACGGGGTCCTTCCTTGCCGCGCCGGTTTTTGGGCATAGTGACCTCCCCGTGAAAAATTGCAAACGACAAATCCCAAATCTCAAATAAGTTCCAACCTTGACCGTTGGATGCCCATTCGTCGTTTGGGATTTATCGGGTGCCTGTTGCCGGGAATGGAGGGCGTGCCGGCTTATTTCGACTCTGCTGCCGTTTCCGTCGTCGCACCCGCAGCCGAGGCCAGCGCCCGCTCCTTCTCCTTGATCCTCGCGGCCTTGCCGCGCAGTTCGCGCAGGAAGTAGAGCTTCGCTCTCCGGACCTTGCCCTGTTTCGCAAGCTCGATCTTGTCAATCATGGGCGAGTGCAGGGGGAAGAGTCTCTCGACGCCCACGCCATAGGAAAGCTTCCTGACGCGGATCACTTCGCGCGCCCCGGCGCCCTGGCGGCCGATCACCACGCCCTCGTACACCTGGATCCTTTCCTTATCGCCTTCGACGACCTTTGCGTGCACGCGGATGGTGTCACCCACGCGGAAGCTCGGGATGCCTTCCTTGACCTGTGCCTTTTCCAACGACTGAATGATGTTCATTGCGGACCTCCCCTAAAATCAAAAATGACATTAAAAATCGCAAAAGGTACATTGAAAATTTCAAATTGAAAATACTTGCTTCATGTTACGATTTCCCATTTGCAATTTTAAATTCTTGTTTGAGCGTTTCCAGTATTTCCCGGTCTTCCCCGGTCAGTTCGGCGGTCTCCAGCAGGTCAGGCCTCTTCACGAGCGTGGCCCGGAGAGCCTCCCTGCGCCGCCACTTATCGATCTCCGCGTGATTCCCGGAGAGCAGCACGTCCGGCACTTTCCTGCCTCGGAACTCCGCAGGCCGCGTGTAATGGGGATGGTCCAGCAGGCCTTCTCCGAAGGAATCCCGGTATGCCGACTCTTCGTCGCCGAGCACGCCGGGCAGCAGCCGCGCCGCCGCGTCGATCACGGCCAGGGCGGCAATCTCGCCGCCGGTCAGTACATAATCGCCGATGGAGAGCTCTTCATCGACCAGCGCATCGATCACCCGTTCGTCGATCGCTTCGTAGTGGCCGCAGAGCAGGACGATCCGTCGCTGTTCCCCGGAGAGCTCTTCGGCCCTCTTCTGATCGAAGATCCTCCCCTGGGGTGACAACAGGATCATCAGGTACTGATCATGAGGATGCTCTGCCTTGAGCGCCTCGAAAGCCCTGAAGATCGGCTCGGGCTTCAGCACCATTCCCGCGCCGCCGCCGTAGGGGCTGTCATCCGCGGTCTTGTGTTTGTCTTCCGTATAGTCGCGGATGTTCCGGACCGCGACGTTCAGGAGCCCTTTTTCCCTGCCGCGCTTCAGGATGCTCTCGTTCAGCGGTCCCGAAAGGAGACCGGGGAACAGGGTGAGCACCTCGAAGTTCAATATGCGCATGGCCGGGGTCATTCCAGCAAGCCGTCAAGGATATGGATGACCATCCGCTTGTGTGTCCGGTCCACGTGTTTGATGATTTCCTTCGTCGCGGGGAGGTAGGTCTCCTTCTTCCCCTGCTTCATGACATACACGTCATTGCTGCCCGTCTGAAAGATTTCGACGATCCTGCCGAGCTTCTCGCCGCTTTCGGAGAGGACCTCCATCCCGATCAGTTCGAACCAGTAGTAGGAACCTTCGGGGAGGGCGACCGCCTCCGCTTCGGGCACCTTGATGAACCAGCCATTCAGCTCTTTCGCCTTCTCGGGCGTCTCATAGCCGCTGAAGAGCAGGTAGGGAACACCGCCGGCATAACGGACCGAACGGATCTCGCAGGCAAGCTCGCGGCCTGCGGGAGACACGAGATACGCGCGCTGCAGTCCCTGGAAGCGTTCCGGGAAATCGGTCATCGGCTCGATCTTCATCTCGCCTTTGACGCCAAAGGGCTTGACCGCCTTGCCGATGGTGATGAGCATAAACGCAGTCAGCTGAGGTTCGAATGCCTGGACTAAGGCTACTTCGCCGCTTCGGCGAACTGCTTCATCACGCCGACTTTGGAGAGCAGGGTCTTCACCGTATCGGACGGTGTTGCGCCCTTCTTGAGCCAGCCGAGCGCCTTGGCCTGGTCCACCTTGATCTCCGCCGGCTTCTTGAGCGGGTCGTAGGTACCGACCATTTCGATGAAGCGGCCGTCGCGGGGCGAACGGGAATCGGCGACCACGAGCCGGTAGTAGGGCTTTTTGTGCGTTCCCATTCTCTTGAGCCTGATCTTTACTGACATTGGTTCACCTCTTTCTTCTCTTGCAATTTCTCAAATTCGAATTTCAAAGCTCTCAATAAAACCTTTTAGGATTTCGATATTCGTTTCCTCTTCGTTCGCCGTTACAACGGCATCCTGCCGCCCAGCATCCTGCCCATCTTTCCCATCTTGCCGCTCGTCATAGACTTCATCATCTTGCGCATCTCGGCGAACTGCTTGAGGAGCCGGTTCACGTCCTGCACCTGGGTGCCGCTGCCCTTCGCGATACGCGCCCGTCGGCTGCCGTTGATCGTGGTATAGTCCGCGCGCTCCTTCGGGGTCATGGAGCTGATGATGGCGTCGACTTTGGTCAGTTCCTTCTCGCTCACGTCGGAGTCGGGCATCCTCATCTTGCCGAGTCCCGGGATCATGCCCATGATGGACTGGATGCCGCCCATCTTCTTCACCTGCTTGAGCTGGCTCCGGAAATCGTCCAGGTCGAAGGAGTTCTTTTTGAGCTTCTTCGCAAGCTTGAGCGCCTCTTCCTGGTCGACGGTCTCCTGCGCCTTCTCGATGAGCGAAAGCACGTCGCCCATGCCCAGGATACGCGAGGCCATCCGGTCGGGATGGAAGGGCTCGAGGGCATCGAGCTTCTCGCCCAGGCCCACGAACTTGAGCGGCTTGCCCGTCACGGCCCTGACAGAAAGGGCCGCGCCGCCGCGCGCGTCGCCGTCGAGCTTGGTCAGCACCACCCCGTCAAAACCGAGGTCGGCATTGAACTTCGAGGCGATGTTCACCGCTTCCTGCCCCGTCATGGCATCAGCCACGAACAGGACCTCATGCGGCTTCACTCCAGCCTTGACCTGCCGGAGCTCTTCCATGAGCGGCTCGTCGATCTGCAGCCGCCCGGCGGTGTCGAGGATCACCACCTCATATAATGAGGAGGCAGCCTGCTTCACGGCGTCGCGGCAAATGATTACCGGATCGGTCTGGTCCGATTCATAGGCGTCGACCCCTATCTGCTTTGCCAGGGTCTTGAGTTGCTGGACAGCAGCCGGCCTTCTCGTATCGGCCGGCACGAGCATGACCCGCCGGCCGTCCTTCTTGAAGTTCTTCGCGAGCTTTCCCGCGGTCGTCGTCTTGCCAGACCCCTGCAGACCGACCAGCATCACTACCGTGGGCGGATTTGGCGACAGGAACAGCTTGGCCTGGGTGCCGCCCAGCAGCGCCACGAGCTCCTCGTGGACGATCTTGACCACCTGCTGGCCTGGCGTCAGGCTCGAGAGGACCTCCTGGCCGACAGCCCGTTCCTGGACGCGGCCGATGAAGTCCTTGACGACCTTGAAGTTTACATCGGCCTCGAGCAGCGAGAGCCGCACTTCGCGCAGGGCCTCTTTGACATCGTCCTCTTTCAGGACGCCCCTGCCCCGGAGTTTCTTGAAAACAGTCTCTAATTTGCCGGATAAGGAGTCGAACATGAAAAGCACCTGCCCAGAGCCAGAAAAGAACTATGAATATATAAGATAAGTCCATCACTGTCAAGGTTTTTTTCAAAACCATGCTATTCATTTTGTCCCTGCCCTCTCAAGAAAATCATGATTTTCAGGCATTAGCCCGGTCTCGATCGAGCTGTGCCTCTTCATCGGTCCTTATAACCCGATCAGGCCTGGCCTCCCGTGAAGCAAAGCCCCTCTGCTCCTCGACAATCGCCTTATTCACCGTGCTGATTCATAGCGCTCCGCCTTTATTGCCAACATCCCGGCCTAAAAGTTTTCTCATTTCGAGCTCTTTCGGTTATAATGGCTCCATGTCGATCCGAGAAATACTGCAACAAAACCCGCTCGTGCTCGCTCCCATGGCCGGGATCACGGATTTCCCGTTCCGGATGATCTGCAAAAGACTCGGCGCAGGGCTGGTATACTCGGAGATGCTGAGCGTCGAGGCCCTGGTCAGGGAGCACAAGAGGACCAAAGGCATGCTCAAGACCGATCCGGATGAACGGCCCGTCGTGTTCCAAATATTCGGATCAAAGCCGGAATCCTTGGCCGAGGCCGCCCGGATCGTATCGCGGGGCGACGTGGACTTCATCGACATCAACATGGGCTGCCCCGTTCCGAAAGTCCTGAAATGCGGGGCCGGCTCTGCGCTGCTGCGGGACATCGCGCTCGCCCGGGAGATCATGTCCGCCGTGGTGGGTGCGTCCCGCATTCCCGTAACCGTCAAGATCCGCCTCGGCTGGGACGCGAAGAATATCGTTGCCCTTGATATGGCCCGCGCCGCCGAATCTGCCGGCATCGCGGCGATCACCGTACACGGACGGACCAAGGTGCAGGGCTTCTCGGGACATGCGGACTGGAGCATGATCAAGGCCGTGAAGGAATCCGTGGGGATCCCCGTTATCGGGAACGGTGATGTGCGCTCGGCCGGGGACGCGAAGCGCATGATGGACGAGACCGGCTGCGACGGCGTCATGATCGGACGGGCCGTCCAGGGAAATCCGTGGATATTCCGCGAGGCATTGCAGTATCTCCGGACAGGAGCAGTACCTCCGCCCCCGACGTTCGAGGAACGTGAAGCAGTGATGCAGGGTCACCTCGTCGACATGGTGAACCTGGCGGGAGAGAACATCGGCGTGCGCGAGATGCGCAAGCATCTCTGCTGGTACACAAAAGGGATTCCCGGCGGAGCTGAGTTCCGGGAGCGGGTGAACCATCTCGTATCGGCCGGCGACGTCAGGCACGAGGTCGTCCGGTATTTCGAGGGCCTGCGCTTCGTACCGGTCTGAAAAAAGGGAAGGATGACGCCCCGGCTTTTTGTACGCGTTCTCTGCCATGCTGAGCGATCTGTTCTTACACCTGACCACCCGCTGTTCTCCCCTTGTCCGCAAGCTCGGCTATCTCAATGAAGCCATCGAGATGCGCCGCAGGCATCGTCTCCATCGGGGTTCCTGGCAGCCCCATCTCGACAACACCCGCCGATTTGTCCTGAATGCAGCCGAACAATGCCGGGACAGAAGTACCGTCGTTGTCCTCGGCTCAGGGCTGCTGCTCGATGTTCCCCTTCCTGAGGTCTCGGCGATGTTCCGGGATGTCGTCCTGATGGACGTCGTCTGCCTGCCCGAGGTCCGCAGACGGATCCACGCATACAGAAACGTACGGTTCATCGAACATGATGTCACGGGCATTGCCGAAAACCTCTTCGGCAACAAGCTTCGCGGCGTCCCTGAACTTCCCGATGCAAGGCCTCTTGCATCGACGGTCTCCGACCATGCCGGTTTCGTCGTCTCCCTGAACATCCTTTCTCAGCTCACGATCATCCCCCGTGCCTTCGCGGCAAGGCATTTGCGCGGCTTCTCCCCCTACGAGCTCGATGATTGGTGCGCACGGACCGTGGAAGCGCATTATGCATCGTTACGCTCTATGCGCTGTGATGTCTGTCTCATTGCAGATTATGACTGTGTGAGGCGGGACAGGGCGGGAGAGGTCGTCAGTGCCGGGTCAACCATTTACGGCCTCAAGCTGCCGAAACCCGAAGCTTCCTGGACGTGGAGCATTGCACCGATACGGGAACGCTCCCATTTCCTGTCAAAGGAGCTTCTCGTTGGTGCGTGGCACTTGAGACATGACCGGCCCTGATGCACTCTCGGGGGTTCTCGCATCGCCCTGCAAGATGCCAAAAGCGGCTACAGATGCACGGAGCCGTTCATATTCGTCATTATTGTGCGGCATTATTCTGACGCCAGATTATGCGCATGGGTGATACCATTATCAAAAAGAACGATTTATCGGAATTATTGCGACTATAGTAGCAGCGCGCATCCCTCGCGTTCAATCTACTCACTGTTCGAAATGCCGCCAGCAGCACAGACGTCCTCACCCGCTATGATTCCTTCTTCGAAAGATACTTCCTCTTCGAATATTCAAGAAGAAAAATTTCGCGTGCTATAATTAAACTAAGTTTACCGGAGGCAAACATGACCGACATCATCTTGGGCATCGGTGTTGGCACGTTCATCATTTATACGGTCTTTCACATCATGTATATCCTGAGCATCAGGAAGACGAGTGAACGCATGGCGGCCTTTTTCATAAACTCGGAGGCCGATATGAGCACAGCGCTATCCGAGCTCAGGGGCACGCTCGAGAACCTGGAGAAGATCACCGGTGACGTGAGCGAGGTAACGCGGGATGTCAGGGAGATTTCCGACTCCGTGGCAGTCGTGAAGAAAACCGTGCGGGCCTTATACCATTCCGTAAAGGAGGGAGTCGGTTCTGCTGCCGAGGCGAACATCGCCGGATTAAAGGCCGGTCTGAGGACGGGGGTTGTCACCCTGGTTAAAAATCTGCAAGAAGGAAGGAGTGATGGTCATGGGAGAAAAAATTGAGAAAAGAGGGGGTTCGTTCCTGGTACCATTCCTGGCGGGCAGCCTCGTAGGGGCAGGGGTCGCGCTTCTGCTGGCGCCGAAATCGGGAAGGGAACTGAGGAAGGACATCACGGACATTGCGGCGAGCACCCGTGACAAGGTCGTCGAGACCGTTGAGAAGGGCAGGGAGCTGTATGTAGAGGGCACTACGGCTGTCAAGAATGCCATTGATGCCGGTAAAACAGCGTATCTTGAGGAGATAGATAAACGTCGGCAGGCTGCCTGAGCAACATGAGAAGCGCGCTCAAAAACGGGGAACGCGCTTCTCTCTTTTGCCCCGCGGGTTAAATTTCCCTATCGGGCGACGCTTGTTGTCCGCCTCGCTATCCTTTCGCCGCATCCAGCTCCCCCCACCGTTTATACGCACCGGCAAGTTCTTTCTCCAGGACCTCAAGCCTCGCCTTGTATTCGGAAACCTTGTCCCCGCTCTCACGATAGAAGTTCGGGTCCGCCATTGATGCAAGGATCTGTTGCTGTTCCGCTTCAAGCGCTTCGATCTTCTGCGGCAGGGTTTCGAATTCCTTCTGCTCCTTAAAGGTAAGCTTGCGCGGCTTTTCTTTCTGCGGGCGCAGCTCTTTTTTCTCTTCTTTCCTGACCGGGGCCTCTTCCTTTCTCCCGCGTTGCCGCAGCCAGTCGTCGTATCCGCCGACATACTCCTTCACCCGGCCTTCGCCCTCGAATACGATCGAACTGGTGACCACATTATTCAGGAAGGTACGGTCGTGGCTGACCAGCAGGACCGTGCCGGGATATTCCATCAAGAGCTCTTCGAGCAGGTCGAGCGTCTCTATGTCGAGGTCGTTCGTGGGTTCGTCCAGAACGAGCACGTTCGACGGTTTGGCGAAGAGCCGGGCGAGCAGCAGCCTGTTGCGTTCGCCGCCGGACAGGACCTTCACCGGGTTGCGCGCGCGCTCGGGCGAGAACAGAAAGTCCTGCAGATACCCGATCACGTGGCGCCTGTTCCCATTTATGGTCACATAATCGCTGTCGTTCGCGACGTTGTCCTGCACCGTCTTCTCATCATTGAGCTGCTCGCGGTGCTGGTCGAGATAAGCGACTTCGAGATTCGTTCCGTGTTTCACCCTGCCCCCCTGCGGTTTCAGTTCCCCCAGCAGCACTTTCAGCAGGGTCGTCTTGCCCGATCCGTTCGGTCCGATGATGCCGACCTTATCGCCCCGGATAATGGTCGTTGAGAAATCGCGAATAACGGGGCGGCCGCCATAAGCGTGGTTCACCTTCGACGCCTCGATCACGAGCTTGCCGGTCCGCTCCGCCTCCTGCGTCTGCATGCGTACGGTTCCCGTCACTTCGCGCCGCTCGCTCCGTATCCTGCGCAGTTCCTTCAGGGCCCGCACCCTGCCTTCGTTCCGGGTCCGGCGTGCCTTGACGCCCTGCCTGATCCAGACCTCTTCCGCGGCAAGCTTCTTGTCGAACTTGGCGCTCTCCACGGCCTCGGCGTCGAGTGACGCCTGCTTCAGCTCGAGGTAGGCCTGATAACTTCCGGGCCAGCTCGTCAATCTTCCCCGGTCGAGATCAACGATCCGGGTCGCGAGCTTCTGCAGCAGCGCCCGGTCGTGGGTCACGAAGAGCAGGGTCCCGCCGAAGGAGAGCAGAAACTCTTCGAGCCAGGCGATGGAATCGATGTCGAGATGGTTCGTGGGCTCGTCAAGGAGCAAGAGGTCCGGTCCTCCCGCCAGTGCCCTGGCGAGCAATACCCGGCGCTTGAGACCGCCCGAAAGCTCGGAAAACTCCGCGTCCCCCGGGAGCTGCAGCCGGGTCAGGATCTCCTCGACCCGCTGCTGCATCTGCCACCCCCCGGCTGACTCAAACTTGTGCTGGACGTCCTCGAGTTCGGCCATAAGCTGCTCGCTGTGGTCATGGGCCAGCCTTGCGCTCACGTGGTGATACGCCGCCAGCAGTTTCCCCTCTTCGCCGAAGGCGCTCGATACGACATCGAATACGCTCCCGAAAAGCGCGTGGGGCACCTCCTGCGTCAGGAGCGTGATCCGCACGCCCTGCTGGTACACGATCCTGCCGCCGTCCGGCTTCACTTCGCCCGTGATCAACCGCATGATCGTTGACTTGCCGGTCCCGTTCCTGCCCACGAGGCAGACCCGTTCACCGCGGTCGATCGAAAGATCGACGCCTTCGAGCAGCAAGGGTCCGCCAAAGCTGACCTTGATATCCTGTAAATTGACAAGTGCCATGTCTGGTGCGTTCAGGGCCCGGAGCGTTTACTCCGTCCCTCGTCCTCCATTCCATCCGGCATCAGGGAAATCGTACTGTACCGTGAGCAGACATGATTTGCAATCGAAATATGGTCCCCGGACGGCTTCAAAACGATCCAGGTTCAGGAGCCAGTTCAGGAACTGCGGGATTTATGGTATAGTACACGAACGATTTTAATGGCAGGTTCTTGCCGGAGGAATGAAAGCACGGGGGCTTACGCGGCGAACGCATGGTCCCGGCGGGTGTATCAGCCACACCCTTGCGGATCAGGGTGGCTGATCATGACCCGCAGACGGTATTCCCCGTGGTGCCGGAGATCAGTCCCAAAGATTTCCCCTGATCTGATGAACGATGAACGAAGAAGAGATCCTTGACAATTTGAAGATGATCTGCCGGTGCAAGGCCATCAGGAAGAAGGTGTTCCTCAAGCACCTCCAGGCCGGCGCTTCGACCGTGGCTGCGCTCCAAAAAGCCACAGGAGCCGGCACCGGCTCCTGTAAGGGAAAAGAATGCATACCGCGGATTGTTGAGCTGCTGCACGAGAGAAAGCAGCGAAAATAGCGGTCAAGCTGTCTGGCCCCGGTACCGGCCCCGCATGACGAGGGGAGAAGAGACCGTCTTCCTATTTCGCAAGCGGATACCCGGCCGCCTTCCAGGCCTTGAGCCCTCCCGCCATGTTCACCGCGTTCACATAGCCCAGGTCATTCAACGTTTTCGTGGCCAGCGGCCCGCGCAGATCGAGGCCGCAGTAGACGACGATGCGCGCCGTCTTGTCCGGGATCGTTGACCCGACCTTGAACTCGAGCATGCCCCTTGAGATATTCATGGCGCCGGGGATCTTCCCTTCCTCGAGCTCATTTTTGTCGCGCACGTCCAGGATGATCACGCTGTCCTTCGCATCGACCATCTTCCTGACGTCGTCGATGGACACCTCTCTGATCGTCGCCTTCGCATCCTTCACCATCTGGTCCGGCGTTTTCTCCGCTGCCACTGCATGCATACCGGCGCCGCCCAGGAAGAACACCAGGGCAACAAATAGCGAACCTCTCTTCATGGCACCCTCCTTTCTTCTCTTCTCCATTGTAGCACAAGGGGGAGCGCCGCGAGGCTTCGACCTCAGCCGGTATGCTATACTATGCTCATGAAACCCCTTTTGACCCTGTTGCTGTTTCTCATGCCAGTCCTTGCCGCAGCCCAGCCCGCCATCGAATTCACGGCGGAACGCCACGACTTCGGGACTGTCATGAAGGGTCCCACGCTGGAACACGCCTTCGAGTTCAGAAATGCCGGAACCGAGGATTTGATCATCAGGGAAGTGAACACGACCTGAGGCTGCGGCGCAGTGACGGCTGGTCCGAGCCGTCTGAAGCCGGGGGAAAAGGGATCGATCATCACGCGCGTCGAAACTCTTTCGAAGAGCAATCCCCTGGAGGAAACCGTTGAAGTCATGAGCAACGACCCGAAACGGCCAAGGGTGGTTCTGACCGTGCGTGCGAACCTTGTGGATATTCTGGTCCCTTCACCGGACCAGAACCTCCCGTTCAAATAGCTCAGGAACGGATCAGGTCTCCTGCCGGATGCGGGCGGGCAGTGCGTGATATCCGCCCGATGTACACCGCATGGCGCAGACCTCCGCGTCCGGGCCTCTCCCGGTCAACAGAAAAACCCGCACTCTGCAGACGTCGTTCAAAGGCCGCATCTCCCTGCTCACACCAGACAGCGAACACCCCTCCCGTTGAAAGAGCATCCGCCGTTGCCTCCAGCGCCCCGGACCCGTAGAAGCGGTCATTGACCGGATCTGTCTTCGCATGGGGCCCTTCGTACAGATCGATGAGGATGGCGCCGAACTTTTCCGCATGGGGTTGAGCTGCCTGCGTAATCACCCGGGAAACGTCCTCTAGCAGGATCATCACGCGGGTGTCGTGAACGGCGTTTTTCGTCAGTCCCGAAAGCGGGCCCTGGCACCACCGCAGGATGATGGGGTTCAGTTCTGCGACAACCACGCGTGAGGCAGGAGGCAGGACATCGAGCGCCGCGCGCAGAGTGAGGCCCATGCCGAGACCGCCGATGAGCACGCGCGGTCGGGGCATTCCCGCGGCAAGCCCGGCAACCCGGCCAAGCGCAAGCTCCGACCGGCTGGCGCTGCTGTTCATGAGCACCCGTCCGTTGATCAGGATCAGGAAATCGCCTTCTCCGCGCTGCCGAAGCTCAAGAACGCCGTCGGGTGTATCCGCCTTGTCTATGGTATGCCAGGGCTTGGCCATGGTGTCGGAAAAGGACAGCCTTCAATACTCAACGTTCGAAGCAAACCTCAAAAGCCAGCCACCGATGTTCTTCAGCCAGGAATGGGAGCTTTCGGGGACTCCGGGATTGTAACAGGTTAACCTGCTTGCCGGCTGCGCATCAGTCGAATGGTGCGGGCCTGCGCTTCTTCTTTACGTCTGCCCTTCTCTTCTTGCTCTCGATCCGTTTTTCCCTCGACGCCTTCGAAGGCCTTGTCTTTTTCCTCGGCGTGGGCCTGCGCGCTGCCTCTCGGACCAGTTCGATGAGTCGCAGGAGCGCATCCTCGCGGTTTCGCTCCTGCGTGCGATGCCGGCGCGCTTCGAGGATGAGGATTCCGTCCTGCGTGATGCGCCGGCCCGCGAGCCGGACCAGGCGGTTGCGCACATCTCCGGGAAGGGAGGGCGAATTCCCGATGTCGAACCTGAGCTGGACCGCACTCGAGACCTTGTTCACGTTCTGACCGCCCGGACCCGAGGCCCGGACAAAGTGAAGCTCGATCTCTTTTTCGTCCAGTGCGATATTTCTGGTGACAGCGATCACGACGGTACTTTACCCGATGAGGAGCCAATGCACAAGAAAAACCGGCGCCACAGGGCCGGCAGGGTGTCACCACAGCCGCGCGAGCAGGGCGGGCACCGCGGCCTCGACGTTCAGGATGCGTTCGCCGCAATGAACAGGAGAGAACCCAGCGGATTCGAGTTTCTCGATCTCGTAGGGAATGAAGCCGCCTTCAGGCCCGACGGCCAGGGTGACGGGGCCCTGCGCACCGCGTGGACAGGGCGAGGAAGCTCCGGGATGGGCGACCAATGTCAGCGTGTCCTTGCTGAGGCGGGGCAGTTCATCTTCCACGAACAGTTTGAACAGGGGCTGGACCAACACTTCAGGCATCATCGTGTCCCGGGACTGCTCGAGACCCGTGATCAACTCCTGCCGCAGACTCCCGGGACCGAGCACCGGGCTCGACCAGTAGCTTCTCTCGACCCGGTAGGCGTTCAAGAGCACGATGCGTTTCACACCCATTGCCGTCACGGACCGGAGTACCCTTCGAAGAACTTTCGGCCTGGGCAGGGCGAGGATGAGCGTTGCAGGAAGCGGGTCAGGCGGTTTTTGCTCGAGCCTGACCTCCATCTCGAGACTGCCACGGTCGAGCAGAATGACCCTTCCGGTCCCTATTAGGTCATCGGCCAGACCCACACAGAGCTCGTCGCCCACGCGCGCCCGGTGCACTTCGAGGACGTGCTTCAGCCTCCGGCCCTCGAGCCGCACGCGGGATGTGCCGTCCACGAAATCTTCTTTGAACAGCAGGATAAGATTCATCAGTTCAGCTCCGGAAGCCCCGGTTTGTCGCGAATGCGCACGGACGAGCAGGGGGCAATACATCCCTCTTCCTGCTAATCCCGTACACCTGCAATCAGCACAGTTGCTCTATCCGAGTACCTCGTATCGGACCGCGATGATCGTGAAGACTGCCTCGCCCTTGGGGCGTTTTACCACCACCTCGTCGCCCTCGCCCTTTTTCATGAGGGCCCTCGCCATGGGGGAGTCCATGCTGATAAGCCCCTTCGAATGGTCGAACTCGTCGGGACCGACGATCCGGTATTCCGACACGTTCCCCCCCCCGTCCTCGAGCCGCACCCAGGCTCCGAAGAAGACCTTCGATGGATCGGCCGGCCTGCCCGAAACGACCATGATGTGTTCGAGCCGATCCTTGAGGTGTTGGAGCCTGGCGTCGATCTCGCGCAGCTGCTTCTTCCGGTAGATGTACTCGGCGTTCTCGGAGCGGTCTCCCTCCGCAGCCGCGGCAGCCAGCGCCGCGGTCACCTCGGGCCGCTTTTCGCGCCAGAGAAATTCGAACTCGTCAGCCAGGCGCTTCTTCCCTTCCGGCGTGATGTATTTCGATCCGGGTTGTTGTGGCGGACGGTATCTGCTCATGGGTGAACTATAGAAAAAATGCGGGAGAAAAGCAAGCGCGGTCCGCGTCCGGGAGAGAACGAGGACAGGGGAGAATATTATTGCAAATGCTTGTGGATGATGACCTCGGTCAGCTGCTCGACCTTGAACCGCGTCCCTTCGTTGCGCAGCCGTTCGAAGCTCACGATGGCGCCCCGGCTCAGCTTCTCGAAGTGGACGTTCAGCGGGGAGCGGTCCTTGTCAAGCCGGGTGACAAGCTTGCGCCCTTCCAGGCCGCAGAGGTAGAATTCGATCTTGCCCTTCGTGATCAGAGGCTCGCTCACGACACGGTACGCGTCGGGGCCGAACATGTCGGACAGGGAGCGGCTGTCCTTCCGCAGAACGAGATAGGAGAACTTGAGGGAATCCTTCCGCAGACCCGCCAGCTTGTCGATCTGCTTGATGAGCTGCGGGGGGTCCCAGGGAATGTCCTCGTGGCACCAGTCGCGCGGGTTTTCGCAGGCGGGACATTTCGTGCCGATGAGGCACGGGGAGAAAACGAAGAAGCCCTGCTGCAGGAGGCCATCCCTGACCTCGAGCAGGTCACGCGAGGTTTCCCGGAGGGCGGGCTCGATGATGATGCAGCTCCCTCCCTCGGCGAGGCTCTTGCTCAGCGCCGTATTGACAATGTCGATCCGCCGGGCGGTGCGGTCCTCGTCGAAGGGGAACAGCTCGTTCAAGACGTTCGAGAAGATGACGAGGTCGAAGGGCTCTTCCGCGGCGAACTCCGCGCTCTCGATGTCTCCCCGGATCGTCTTGAGCGAGGCATCGAGCTTCTTGTTCGTCCGGTACGAATTGAACAGGTCCTCGGCGATGCGGAGGTTCTCCGCCACGCGGTCCACGGCCACGCAGGTGATCGACGGCCGCTGCTGCCGCTGCGCGAAGAACGCGAGCAGCCCGAGCAGGGCCGTTCCGGGTCCGGCCCCCAGATCGAGGACCCTCAGCCTCGGCCGGGACAGCAGCCACTCGGGATGGAGCGAAAGGTCCGTCAGTGCCAGGTGGACCTTCTTCATATTCGCGGGAAGATAGTAGCGGAGGTAGGCAGTGCGGAGCTGCGGATCCTTCAGGTAGGCGGCGGGCAGGCTCTCCCGGTCCGACGTGAGCAGTTTTGAAAGCTGCTTCACGCTTTCTGCAAGAGACAGTATCTGCGGGTCAGGCTTTTCCATTGGGATCAATCATACAACAGAACCGCGGAAAAATAAAGAGCAACGACAACGACTGTATCACGCTCCGCGGGCAACAATAAAAATTGACAAAACCGCTCTATCCGTTACAATACGGTGTCCCGTTCTGCGGCACCAGGGCCCGTCATGGCGCCGTCGCACGCAAAGGGAATCCCGCATGAGCCTGGCCTTCAGAAAAAAACTGGCGCTCCTTTTAGTCTTGGGACTGCTGGTCGTCGGATCCATCGGTTATATTCTGTACACCCACAACCCGCTCCGTGCCGGCCCGCCAGGAGCCAACGCCCAGGATCTCAAGATGCTGAGAACGATCGGCCTCCTTCGCTCCGCTCTGCAGGAAATCGAGGCAGCCGAATTGGGCTACGCCCTGTCCGGGGAGCAGACGTACTTCATCGAGTTCGGCACCGCTTCGGGCGACCTGATGCGGCATCTCAGCGAACTCAAGGCCCTCTGCCGGGACTCGGTCGACAGCCTTCGCGTGATCGAGGCCGTCTCCCTCCTGGTGGACCAGCGGCTCCGGCTGGCGGAACAGGTCGTATCCGCGCGCTCCCGGGAAGGCCGGAACGCGGCCGCGACCCTGATCAAGGCCGGTGAAGAAAAACGGCTTGCCGGTCAGGTCGGCAGGGAACTTTCAGGCCTCGAGCAGAATGGCGTCCGGGCAAGCCTCGACCAGGACCGCATGCTCGAGCAGGGCGTCCAGCGCAACATCTCCCTGGTCGCTGCCGCCTACGGGGCCGCGCTGCTCATCGTCGTCCTGTCCCTCCTGTTTATCGGATGGGAATATAAAAGCTCCCGCCAGGCGCGCCTGGAACTGCAGGATCTCAAGGAGCAGTTCCGTATCCTTTTTGAGGGGCAGAAGGACATGGCACAGTTCCTGGTTGCCGCAAACGGCACCATATCATCGTGGAACCCGGCCGCAGAGCGCCTGCTCGGGTTCTCTGAACGGGACATTGTCGGAAGGCGCTATGAACTCTGCTTCCTGGACGAGGACGTAAAGCTCGGACGTCCCGGTCACGGCCTCAGAACCGCGGAGACGGAGGGCCGGTTCGAGCAGGCAGGCCCCCGCAGGCGCAAGGATGGCTCAGCGTTCCAGGCCCAGAGCATGATCACCGCGCTGCGGAGGGAAGATGGTCGGCTCCGGGGCTATGCGGTCTCCGTACGGGACGTGACGGAGCAGAAAATGACCGGGGACCTGCTGAAGAAGCTGTCGTTGACCGTGGAGCAGGCGGGGAACCTCGTGGTGATCACGGACCGCTCCGGGAGAGTGGAGTTCGTCAACAGGGCCGTCGAAGACGTGACGGGGTTCACGCGGGACGAGTTCATTGCCGGGGGCATGGGACTGCTCCTGATGGACCAGCATGATGGCCGGCGCTACCGTGAAATGTGGGATACCGCGCTCGCGGGCAGGACCTTCCATGCCGAAATGACCGCGGTCCGCAAGAACGGTGAATTAATATTCCTCGACCAGGCCGCCGCCCCTATCACGGACCTTTCGGGAAGCGTGACCCATGTGGTCTTCACGGGAAGCGATCTCACCCCGGTCAAGCATATGCGGGACAAGCTCGACTACCTTGCTTCCTATGACACGCTGACGGGGCTGCCGAACCGCGACCTCTTCACCGACCGCCTGAACCGGGAACTGATGAGCGATGCCGCGGTCCGGAGAACCCTGGCGGTGCTGATGATCGATATCGACCGCTTCAAATACCTGAACGAGATCTACGGCGTCGAGGCGGCGAACAGCGTGCTCAAGCAGGTTGCGGAAAGCCTGTCGGTCTCCGTGAACAAGGGCGACATCGTGGGACGCCTCGGCAGCGACGAGTTCGGCATCGTCCTGCACGACGTGGCCAAGCCTGCCGACGCAATCCTGTTCGTCAAGATGATCATGAAGAACGTCCCCCAGATCGTCATGTCCGGGGGAAAGGAGATCGCCGTGACCCTTGCCGTGGGCATCTCCGTTTGCCCGTCCGACGGGAACAATGCCCTCGCGCTCATGAAGAACGCCGACGCGGCGCTGGCCAAGGCAAAGGCCCTCGGCCGGAACCGCTACCACTTCTATACCCCCGGCATGAACGAGGGCATGACGGAGCTCGTGTTCATGGAGCGCCGCCTCACCGACGCGCTGCAGAACAAGGAGTACGTCCTGGCCTATCAGCCCTACTATCACCTCAGCACGCGGAACGTAGCGGGAGCGGAAGCGCTGCTCAGATGGAACAACGAGGAATTCGGAAGGGTGTCACCGGCGAAGTTCATCCCCATGCTCGAGGAGACCGGAATGATCAACGAGGTGGGGGCCTGGGTGCTCAGGACCGCATGCCGGCAGATCCGGGAATGGTCGAATGGGAAGTCGCACCTGCCGGTGGCGGTGAACCTTTCACCGGCCCAGTTCCGGTACGACTACCTGGCGGAGACCGTGGAGAATGCGGTCCGCGAGCACGGGATCGACCCCCACAGGCTCACGCTGGAGGTCACCGAAAGCACCTTCATGAGGGACCAGGACTTCGCCGTGGCGGTGCTCAAGCGGCTGAAGGGCATCGGGGTCTCCATCTCCATCGATGACTTCGGCACCGGCTATTCATCGCTCAGCTATCTCAAGAAATTTCCCGTTGACGCGATCAAGATCGACCAGTCCTTCGTCCGCGACGTGGCCGTGGACCCGGACACTACCTCCCTCGTCTCGGCCATCATATCCATGGCGCACAGCCTGAACCTGAAGACCATCGCCGAGGGCATCGAGTCCGAAGAGCAGTGGAAAATACTACGCCTGCTCAAATGCGACATGGGCCAGGGCTTCTACTTCAGCCTCGCGGTCCTTCCCCGGGAGTTCGAACAGCTGATGGGCTAAAGGGACAATGTGGCGCGAAGGGCGGACGAAGTGTCGCCGCCCTTGGGGGGCGGCGGGAAGGGCTTACCAGTCAAGCCAAAGCTCATACGATGACGCATCCCTGAATCTGTGCAGCCGGGAACACCCGGAAAGAACACTCCTCAGCGTACTACCTCCGCTGTTCTTCCGGAACCGGCGTTCCGCCACTGTCCTGCTGCTGTTCCTGCCTCATGGCCACTACTTTTTTCAGCTCCAATATTCTTTGCCGTATCCGGTCCAGTTCCTCCAGACCAAGTTCCTCCACAAAGGGCCGCATGGCTATCATGATGTTTTCCGCATTGATCTCGCCGGGAATGTTTTTCAGGATGAGCGTAACGATTTCCTTTACCCGCTTCTTATGGACTTCCGATGAGCGTATCGATCCGTGGGAATAAATGTAGTCTTTGAACGCCTGGTTCTCTGAGACCCCGCGTATCTCGATTCCCTCCAGGATCTTCCTGATATCGACGGATTGCTGTTTCCCCATTGTTTGTACGAGTTCAAGCGTCTTGTCCCGGTCCCCGCTGGCGAGATGATCGTAGAGCGTCACGCCTGCCTGCTCCAGTCGTATCAATTCATAGAGGCTGTCCCGGTACGCCGGCTCGATAATGCCGGTGTGTTCAAAATAGTCCAGGTTTTTTCTTATCTCGGGGAGCGGCTTCTTGGCCGTCAGCATGTCCACCAGGATCGCTCGTGTTTGCTTCTTGAACAGACTGTCATAGGGCAGCAATCCCTCCTCGATCCGGCTTCTTTCATCGATCACGCCGTCGATAGCCTTCGCCATGACTTCCAGGTCGGCGACGGTCCTGTTCATCAGCTCTTCCGGGTACGTGGTTAACACGGCAAGACCCTGAAAGAACTCCTCTCTCCAGTTCCTTTGCGAATCCTCCTCCCGCGTTCTGTTGAACCTGCTGTACCGCACCCTGAAGTCGTCCGGTTTGTCTTTGCTTTTCGCAACAACAAATTTGTATTCGATCCTGTCCTGTTCCGTTACGGCCTGCAGTTTTTCCCTGCCGATCAATAAGAGTTCTTCACCGGTCGCTTTGTTCTTACAGTAGAGGCTTGCGAATTCCTCCGCATCCACCCAGAGGTCGGGATTATCGCAGATCCCGGGCTCGAATCCCCTGTCCATGAGTGCCGAGATAGTCTTCATGCCGCGCAGGGGGAAGAGAATATCGCCGCTGCGGGCGCTCTCGATCCTCTTGAGCACCGATTCAATGCTGTTTTCCCGCTCCAGCCTTTTCTTCTCGGCCTCTCTGCGCTGCCGCAGATTCAACTGGTCCTTCCGGTAAATGTCCAGCGCCGTCTTGTACTCCTTCTCGATCCCCAGTTTATTGATCAACACAGGCACGGGAAGTACGGCGAGACGTCTTCGCAACAGCTGGTACTCCTGCTGCTCGATCGAATGCAGGGCTATCTCTCCGTTCATCTCACGAAAAATCTCGAAGGCCGAGGTTGCCCTGAATTGAATGATGTCCTTTTTCTTCCCGCCTTCAGCGTACCATCCGTAGAGCAGGCCGTTCTGCCGGCCCGTTCTCCCGATCATGCCTTCCGTGATCTCGCATAAAACGCGGCAAAGGTTCAGCGGGCTGCCGATAACGCCCCTATAGCCGGGCCTCATGTGCTTCAGCAATATGTCTATGGGATCGCGCGCCGGACTCCCGGGCGACGCATCTGAGAATGGCTTGGTGTTTGCTTGGTTCGATTCCATCATGGGTGTCAACCGCGTTCTCCTTGTTCCGGTATGATGTATACACGCGGCAGAAGCCGCGAGGGCGCTACCGTTTGTTCCTGCAGGCGGAGTCAACCCTTCCTGCAATGCCTGAATATCCGTTCAACCTGTTCGCAAAAAAGAGATCCGGGGCCGTTCCGACCATCCCCGGAGCATCAATTGCCGCTACTCTCCTCCCACGCCGATGGATTTTCCCTCTTCCATCCGCTCCCTGCGCTTTGCCGCCTCAGCGCGGGCCATGAGATCGTTCCGGCGCTCCATCGCCCGTTCCGCTGTGGCCTCGTCATGCTTCATCCCGTACAAGGCCTGCAGGGCATCATAGTAGCGGACCTCCTTGAGATAGCTGGCGGACCGCCGCACGCCGCCCTGGCTGCTCCCGCCCTCTTCGTCGGCGATCAACTTCTGGAGCACGGCGATGGCTGCGTCCGGCTTGTCCTCGCTCTTGTAGGCCATGGCCAGCCGGTAGTCCAGGACCTGGAGTTTGTCCTGGAACTCGATCGCATACACGGGGTCCTTCTCGACGCGGCTTTTGTCGAACGACGCTGCGATTCGTTTCTTCTCCCGCGCGATGATCGAGCTTTCCGGAGCGCTTGCCTGCTGGACAATATAGAATCCAGCCGCCAGCGCAACGGCTGCCGTGAACAGCGCTACCAGACGCATGTTGATCTTCATCTCCCCCCCTGAGAACAGGAACTCTCTCCCGGGGAAAAGATAGTATAAGCGGCCTGAAAAGGCAAGATGAAAACGATGAGCGTCCACGAGGGAGCGAACACGGCTCGTCCGGCCGCGGCGGTCACGCCGGAAGCCGGATCATTTGCCTATGCTCACGGGCTCGAGCAGGGCTTTCCGGAGGGTCGTGCTCGTCGTGAAGCGTTCTTTGAACTCCTGCTCCGCCCCCCGGTAGTCGTCGCGGATTGCCATCAGGACGAGATCATCGTGTTCGTCCCGGGAGAACTGGATCGTGCCGACATACACAGCCTCATCATCGCTGCTTATTTCGACCCGGGAGAGTCCGGGATAGACATGGGAAACGATGCTGTACGGAGGGTCGAACTCGGTGTAGAACAGGACGCCGCTGACATAGATCGTCGTGCCCTTGTTCACCTCGATATAGAATGTCTCATCGGGGGTAACCTCGTATGATCCTTCGTAGGCGTCGGGCCGCGACGTCCGGAAATCCCTGAATTGTGCTGCACAGTACAGGAGGAGTTTGTTTCGAAAACGCTCGCCGAGGGATGTTTTCAACATTTGCTCCCTGGGCTGAAGCGGCGGTGAAATGGCAACCTTGCCCACCAGCAGGACCTTTTGATCCGGCATATCGATGAAGCGTCGCACCTGCCCCTGGGGCATGGTCATGCATGAGGCGAGCAGCATCGCGGCGATGAAGGCACTAATCCTCCCGCGGCGCCGCTTGACGGGCTGAGCAAGCATGTCTTCTTGTCGGATTTTATAGGAAATTTCTTTAATCCGATCGGGGCTGGGTTCCGCTCACCATAGCCAGAAAGGGTCAATGCCATGCCCCGGATGGAGGATGATCAAGACTGACGTTTCACGTTTATTATGGCTTCAGTCCGTCCCCGTCTGCGCGGGCGTGTATCGTTTCCGACACGTTTATGTCACCTGAAAAAAGATGCGAAGCTTTTAGAACTTGCGTATACCAGGAATACGGGGCATACAAAAAATACTTGCCAAAAATAACTATTTTTTGTAAAATAGGAGCCTCTTTACTGTGACAGGATGAGAACATGCACCATATTTTCCGAAATATTCTATATTCCATTTCCTTTCTAGGCCTTTTCCCCCTGCTAACCTCGTGTCAGACCCTGGCCCCGGAAAGACCGCTTACTCTGCCGCGCGCTGATGCCGGGATCAGGTTCCTCCTGACCTTCGACGACGGTCCGGCTGCCTCGACTACTCCCTGCCCGACGGTTAGCGTGCTCGACAGCCTCAGATCCAACGCGGTGCAGCGCAATGTCAAAGCCATCTTCTTCGTCCAGACCAGGGAGCCGAAGCATGGCGGGGCAGAGGCGGGCAAGGCGCTCATGAAGCGCGAACATGCCGAGGGCCATGTGCTCGCCCTGCACAGCGGATCTGTTCGCGGCCACATCAACCATACCTTGATGGCGCCCGAAGAGCTCCAGCAGTCGCTCACGGACGGCATGGACGACATCGCCCGGATCACGGGCAGCCTTCCCCTCTTTGTCCGGCCCACCTTCTGGCGTTACAACGCCAAGACCCTCGGGCGGTACGAGAACAATGGGCTGTACATGGTCCTTTCCGACATTAAGGCCTACGACGGGAGCGGCGGCTTCTTTCAGTTCAGCAATGTTCTAAGCAGCCAGCGTCACGGGAGCATGCTGTCCGAACTCCAGCGTGTGCGCGGCAGGATAGGACGCGGCGAATTGCCGGTCGTGAACGGCGTGATCCCCGTCATCGTGACATTCCACGATACGAACTCGCATACCGCGCAGCACATCGCAGAATACATGCAGATCCTCGTCGAGGAAGCGAGGCGGGCCGGCCTCCGGGTGAACGACAAGCCATACTACGACAGCGCGGAAGAGATCCGGACGGCTGCCCTGGACCGCGCGGAGCACCGCGTTATCCTCGAGACGCGGCTCCCGGCAAGGCTTGCGCGGTTCTTCAAGGGAACCTGACGGGCGAGAGCTGCACCCCGCCGCAGATCCTTCAGAAACGGGTCGACAGTTGCCGCCTCCCCCTTCGGCCGTGCGGGCCGACGGCGCAGAGGCCCCGCCGTAAAGAACTTCGCCAAACCCCTACGCATCGCAAGGACCCTCCCACCGCCCACCATGAACTGTGCATCAGCCGCCATGATTTCTTTTTTATTTGCTTTCCCGGCGTCCTCTGGGGTAAAAGAGTACACCGGCATGAATGCTGACCTCAAACTCATCACCGTATCGCTCCGCGATTTCGCATTGCCCTGCCCGCGCATTGGCAGCATCGAGGCCCATTCCGGCTACGGGCGCGCAGCCGCTGAAGGACAGGACATCCACGTCCGGGTGCAAAGGAAACGGGCAAAATCCGATCCTTCCTATGAATCCGAAGTCCCCGTGTCGCATGAATTCCAGAGGGCCGGCTGCCGTTTCAGGATCGAGGGCAGGATGGACGGCATCTTCCGACGCAACCCGCCTGCCATCGAGGAGATCAAAACGGCCTTTGCGGTCAGCGACCTTTCATCCCGCCTGTCACGGGGTCCGCTGGGCCACCCCTACTGCCTGCAGCTCCTGACCTACGGCTACTTTTTCTGGCTCGAACACAACATCATTCCGTCGCTCTCGTTCCATCTCGTCTCGACCCGGAACGGGCGCTCCGAGGACCTCGAAGTCGCGCTCGAACTCCCCGCTTATGAGCAATGGTTGGACCTCCGTCTTGACGAACTCGTTCAGGAGGCAAAAAAAGCAGTGAAGCGTTCGGCGCGGCGCAGGAAGATTTCAGCCGAATTCGCCTTCCCCTTCGAGCGGCCGCGGCCCGGACAGACCGAGCTCATGCAGAACGTGGAGGAGGGAATCGGCGGGGGACGGAGAATGCTTATCCAGGCGCCGACGGGCCTAGGGAAGACCGCTGGCGTGCTTCACCCGGTCCTGAAGGATGCGCTTTCCCGTGGTCAGCAGGTGGTCTATGTCACGCCGAAGAACAGCCAGCACAGCGTTGCCGAGGACGCGGTCATGCGGCTCCAGGAGGCCGGCTCCAGGGTCACGTCCCTCTCGATCACCGCGAAGGGCAAGATCTGCTTCAAGAACGAGCCGCTCTGCGACCCCGGCTTCTGCGAATACGGCGACGATTATTACACCAAGCTCCGCGAGCACGGCATCCTGGACCTTCTCGCGAAAAAAAAGAAGCTGACGGCCCGCTCGTTCCGCAACCTTGGAGAGCAGTACCAGGTCTGCCCCTTCGAACTGCAGCTCGACGCCGCCCGGGATGCCGACGTCGTGATCTGCGACTACAACTATGTCTTTGCCCCCCGCTCGGCCCTCAGGCGGATGACGGGGGTCGAGATCGACCAGTCAGGCAGGCCGAACCTCGTGATCGACGAGGCCCACAACCTGCCGTCCCGCGCCATGGGCTACTACTCCCCGGCTCTTTCGAGCATCACGCTCGAGAGCATGCGCGCCGGGATCCGCCAGCTGCCGGACCGATTCCATCGCGAGGCGGAAGAGCTCCTCGACGGCTGCATCCGGACGATCGCCGCGTGCAGCCCCGGGCGAATATCAACGCCCTCAAAGATCGACCCGCCGAGGGACCCCTTTCTCGAGCAGGACGCGAAACTCCGGGCGTTCCTTTCCCGGTATCTTGATTCAGACGTCGAGATCCGGCCGCGGGACGTCGTCATGGGTCTCTGCTTATACTGGTCCGAATTTACGGACGCCCTCGAATTCATCGGCGACCCCGATCATCATGAGTTCTTCTCGACCTTTCATCCCCACCCCACGGGCGGACTCATCAAGATCACCTGCTGCGATGCCTCGGCCATGCTGAAGGACCGCTACGACGAGTACGATCAGGTCGTCGGGTTCTCGGCGACGCTCAAGCCTTTCGATTATTACACGAAACTCTCCGGGCTCGATCCCGATACGGTGAAGACAGCAGAATTCCAGAGTCCTTTCCCCCGGGAGCATCGCAAGCTTTTGATCATTCCCCAGATCTCGACGAAATACTCGGACCGTGAGCGTAACTACGCGAAGATAGCCGAGGGGATTCACCGGATCACGGCGTTGAAGCGGGGAAATTACTTTGCCTTCTTCCCGAGCTTCGAATTTCTCGAACGGGTGCTCGCGCTGTTCCTGCCTCCTGAGGGTTTCGGAGTGCTGAAACAGGACCGTGAAATGAAGGCGAAGCGCGTCGAGGAGATCCTTGATCAACTCCGTGGCGGGACCGTCCCGACAATCCTGTTTGCAGTCCAGGGGGGCACGTTCTCGGAAGGCGTAGACTACCCGGGGGAGATGGCCATTGGCGCCTTCGTGATCGGCCCGCCGCTCCCGAACTTCGATCTCGAGCGCGAAGAGATGCGGACATATTACCAGAAGCAGTACAACGCTGGCTTCGACTACGCTTACGCGATCCCTGCCATGTCCAAGGCGATCCAGGCTGCGGGAAGGGTCATCCGTTCCGAGACCGATCGCGGCTTGATCGTTCTGATGGACAACCGTTTCGTCCAATCCGCCTGTTCCCGTTCCATGCCAAAGGACTGGTTCGAGACCAACGTGAACGAACTGGTTTCCCGGAGCATCTTAAAGGACGTATCAGAGTTCTGGGCAAAGGGCCCTTCGCCTCCGCCGTTATTCCCGGCGTGATCCGCACTCCGGATTTGACTCAGTGCGGGTTATGACTCAATTCATCTCTTGCATGACAGAGATGAATCGGGTAAGCTATAGTTATTTCCTCCTTGAGCCGATAAGAACAGGTGGGGACGCCCTGATGCGTGACCCCTTGGCGATGAGGTCTCCTGCCATGAATCCCCCATGCTGAGGTAGCGTTTGGCACAGATCGAGTTGATTGATTTCCCGAAACCATGGCTTCTGTTTTACGCGGCAATGACGCTGTCCTTGCTGTACATGGCTTTTGCATTTTTCCGGAAATGGCAAGGATGGTCCCGGGGATTCAGCGAGCCGGTTTCGGAAGAGCGTGATTTCCGAAGAGCGGTAAAGATCTGGCTGGCCGAAGTTCTTCTCCACCGGCAATTGTACGCGCTCTCGTTTTCCCGGTGGTTAATCCATATTCTGATATTCTACGGATTCATCGGCCTCGCAGTCCTTCCCGGAGTCGCCTTTGTCTTGAGAAGCTCGGGTTATCTTGCGATCAGCGACACCTTCCCCCGCTTCTATATTCATCCGCAAGGCTATGTCATGATGAAGGTCTGGGGCGACAGCTTCGGCCTGATGCTGCTCCTCGGTCTTGTTCTGGCCGGCATCCGGCGCATCGTGCAGCGGGAGGCAAAGCAATCCAGCAATCAGATGGACGCTCTGCTGCTGGCGCTGCTTTTATCAGTGGCCCTCTCGGGGTTCGCACTGGAAGGGTTGCGCTGCTCCCTCGTGCCTGCTGAGATCGCGCGCTATTCTTATGTCGCTCGCCTGTTCACGCCCCGGGAAGCGCATGCGCTGGTACAGCTGCAGCCGTGGCTTACGGCCTGCTGGACCGTTCATTTCCTGCTCGTAGCAACGCTGTTAGGGTATCTGCCCCACAGCAAACTGATGCACAGTCTGCTTGCTCCCGTCATCATTGCCGTCAACGCCGCCGAAGAACATACCCGAGAGGACCTCTATTGGCCCGAGATGAAAAAATACAGGGCAACAAGATCGCCGCGGGACTGACCCGGCGACAGCTCACCGAGCTGAACGCCTGTGCCCGGTGCGGCGAGTGCCAGGCGTGGTGTCCCGTCTATGCCCAGGACCGCCGGGAATCCATTACGGCGCGGGGCAAGCTGCACTCGCTTCGCCGCCTTGTGGAGGGCTCACTTCCCGAAGCCGAACGAGAAGACTTCATCAAGAGCCTCTATGAATGCTCGGCCTGCGGGCAGTGCCATGTTGTCTGCCCGGTGCGCATCAATACCCATGACCTGTGGGAGCAGGCGAGAATGTCCCTCGTGAATGCGGGCATCCCCCAGCCGGAGGGCCAGATCAAACAGCTCTCCGCGATCAAGGAGTTTAACAACCCCTTCGGCAAGCCCCAGGCAGAACGGTCCCGCTGGGCCCGTTCGGCCTGGGAGGCAGGGCTGCTGAAATCCCCTCTGCGGCTCTGGCATGAGCGGCAGACCCCGGTCGTCTATTTTGCGGGCTGCATGGCAAGCTTTGAGCCTTCGCTCCAGCCGGTCGCCGTCCAGACGGCGCGGTTGCTGCAGGAGGCAGGCGTTGATTTTTCCATCCTGGGCGAGGATGAGCCGTGCTGCATGAGCAAGTTGAGGAGAATGGGCGACGGCGCCTTTTCGGACGAGGCGCGGAAGCGGGCCGACCAGTTTACCCGTATGGGCATCGACACGGTCATCGTCTCCTGCGCCGGCTGTTTCAAGGGGTTCCATTCGGACTATGCCCGGTTATGGCCGGGAGCGCAGAAGGTCGTGCATCTCAGCCAGTACCTCGATCAATTGATCCTGGAGGGGCGCCTGCGCTTCAGAAGAGAAACGCCTCTCCTCGTCACCTATCACGACCCCTGCCATTTAGGCCGTCACAACCAGGTCTACGACCAGCCGCGGCGTGTGCTCCGGTCCGTTCCCGGCATCGATCTCGTAGAAATGCCCAGGCACCGGGCTTTTTCATCCTGCTGCGGCATGGGAGGAGGCCTGAAGGCGGTCAGTCCGGAGATCCAGCACAAGATGGCAGCCGCGCGCATCCGCGAAGCCGAAGCAACCGGGGCTGAAGCGATCGTGACCCCCTGTCAGACATGCTATCAGGGGCTGTTGAACGGCACCAAGGAGGCGGCTTCCGGCATGAAGGTCTACCATCTGAACGAGTTGCTTGTCCGATCGATCTGTCCGGAAGTAGCGCATGACGCAGTGGAAGCCGCACTTGCATCTCCAGGCGCCTGAGTTGGTCTGATAAGCCCATCGTCGACGCCGGGCTGCTCGCTTAGTCCGGATGTTCGTCGACCTCTTCGCCTCTCGTACTGCCCGTTGTCCGCAGCACATCCGCCATATCGAGAATGTACGACCTCATACAATACGGGGACAGGGGCCTGAAGGCACAAAAAAAGGCAGGTCATGACAGCACCAGCCTTTTGAAGCTCATCTGTTCTTACAATCGCTACCCGACCACGGTCACGGCAATGCCCTCGGCGTGGTTCACGATCTTGCCCGAGACGCTCCCGAGCAAATGCCGCGCCGACCGGTTGCACCGGCCGACGAGGATCGTCTGATATCCTCCGTCCTTTGCCTCTTCCAGGATGCTGTCCGACACGTCCGTTGAATCGGATATGGATTTCGTCGTGATGCTCTGCGCCTTGATGCCCGCTCTGGCCAGGACCTCAACGGCTTTTTTGAATATCGGATCCATCTTCGCCTTCCGGTCAGCGACCCATTTGTCGACCACGTTCTTCCGCTCCTTCTTCTCCGCGTCGCTCAGAATATGCCCCTCGTCCCAGAAGATGGCCGGCAGGTTCGGAAGCACATGCACGAGCCCGACCTGCAGGTTGTCGCCGGACAATTGGGCCGCGGCATATTCAGCGGCCTTCATCGCGCTCGCGGAGTCATCCAGTGCTATAAGCAGTTTTTTCATGATTCTCAAGCCCCTTTCCCTCAGTTCACGCCAGAATTCGCGTCTCGTCAAGAACAGCCTCTGGAAATAGAATAGCATAAAGAAAGCGGAAAATGCAAGGCGGGGGAAGCATCAGACCGTGCCGTCCAGCACGGCCCGCACGAACTGCTCGGCGATGCGTCCGTTCCTGCCGCCCGCAGCGGTGGCCCACTGGATTGCGAGGCTGTTCAGTTTCCCCTCCTCCAGCCGGACGCCGTATTTCTTCGCGTAGGAGGCGACGATCTCGAGGTAGGTGTCCTGGGAAAAATGGTAGAATCCGAGTCTCAGCCCGAACCGGTCCACGAGCGACACCTTTTCCTCGACCGTGTCCGACGGCCTGATCTCGTCGCTGTCGTTGTCCGAAAATTTCGTGGGGATCAGGTGCTTCCGGTTCGAGGTGGCATAGAACAGGACGTTCTCCGGTATTTCCTCCAGCCCGCCGTCCATGATCGTCTTCATTTCCTTGTAGTCGGTCTGGTTCTCCTCGAAGGACAGGTCGTCGATGAAGATGATGAACCGGAAGTCCCGGCTCCCGACGATCATGTCGTACATGTCCTGGATCGTCAGGATGTCGTGCTTGTAGACCTGGATCAGCCGCAGGTTCGTTCCGGCAAAGGTCGTGAGGAGCGACTTGACGACCGATGACTTGCCTGTGCCCCGCTCGCCCCAGAGCAGTATATTGTTGGCGCGCAGCCCCTTGATGAAGTTCTTCGTATTCCTGACGATCTCCTGCTTGATCGAGTCAATCCCGAGCAGGTCATCGTGGCAGATGGTGGC
Organism: Nitrospirota bacterium; assembly: GCA_035516965.1. Taxonomy (NCBI): domain Bacteria; kingdom Pseudomonadati; phylum Nitrospirota; species Nitrospirota bacterium. The sequence goes on along the minus strand of DATIZR010000041.1, from coordinate 46,703 downwards.
CGGCCGCTTGACGGGCTTCAGGCTCTTCCGCTTGCCGTCCCAGACATAGGCCCGGTTCTTCGGGAATGCGGGCGCCTCCGGCCCGCCGTCCACGTAGCGGTCGAGCAGCCTGTCGAGCTTGACGAGGAGATGTCCGATCCTGGGTCTTTCCATCATGAGACACGTCCTTTTCCGGGAATGAGACGCGGATTGGCGGAGATGAACTCGGACAATCCCGAGTAGTGGGCAGTTGTTCCCGCACGAGCACACAGAAAGGGATGATGAACTGCATCATCCCCTGTCATGGGCGGTCAGATTATAAGCGGGCTTTCACCGGTTCGTAGGTGCAGAACGGCTCGGCCGCGAGGTAGTCGCCCGAGATGGCGAAGGCCCGGGCGCGGCAACCGCCGCACACCCTCCGGTACTCGCAGATGCCGCACTTGCCGTGGTAGTGGTCGAGGTCGCGCATCTGCTTGAAGAGCGTCGAGTGCTCCCAGATCTTCGAGAAGGGCTCTTTCTTGACGTCGCCAGCCTCCTCCTCGAGGAAACCGCAGATCTGGACCTTGCCCACGTGGGACACGAAGGCAAAGCTTTGGCCTCCCATGCAGCCCTTGGTCATGGCATCGAACCCGTGGGACTCGGGGGTCACGGTCTTTCCCTTCTCCTTCTCTCCCTGCCGGAAGATGCGGTAGTAGTGCGGGGCGCACGTGGGCTTGAACTGGATCGGCACCTTGTCGCGCATTTCATAGAACCATTTCAGGGTGCTTTCGTACTCTTCCGGAGGGATCTCCTGGTCCGCGAGGTCCTTGCCGCGGCCCGTGGGCACGAGCAGGAAGGGATGGTACGCCACGGCGCCGAGTTTGATCACCATCTCGAGGAGCTTGGGAAGGTCCTTCACGTTGTGCTTGGTGATGGTCGTGTTCACCTGGAACTCCACGCCGACCTTCTTGAAGTTCTCGATGGCTTTCATGACGCCCTCGAAGGCGCCTTCGACGCGCCGGAACGCGTTGTGGCTCTCGGCGGTCAGGCCGTCGATCGAGAGCGACACGCGCATGATGCCCGCGTCCTTGATCTTCCGGGCCAGTTCCTCGGTCACGAGCAGGCCGCAGGGCGCCATGACCATGCGGAGGCCGAGCTTCGTGCCGTACTTAGCGATGTCGTAGATGTCGGGCCGCATCATGGGCTCGCCACCGGTCAGGATGATGATGGGGTCGCTGAAGGACTTGACATCGTCCAGGAACCGGTAACACGCCTCGGTATCGAGTTCTCCCCGGTAGGGACCGTATTTTGCGGCCGCGCGGCAGTGCACGCAGTTCAGCACGCAGCTCCTGGTCACCTCCCAGGCGATCAGCCGGGGAAGATATTTCTTTTCGCCGCCGGGATGGCCTTGGCCATGGGGCGCTTTCATGGTATGAGGATGAGACATGGGGGCTCCTTTGCCGGAACAGGACAGGGGTCAGAATCGGACCATATTAACCAATCAGGCGTGAATAGTCAACTGCGTTCGCGCAACAAATATCCGGCGGGGTTTGCCCAGGAGCGGCAAGGAGCGCATCCGAAATGATGTCGTAAAAACCAGCCATCACGTTCGAACACATTTCCCGGCCTCCCTTCCTCACCGAGGGGAATTTGTTCATAATAGGAGAGGTCCGGCATGACTGGCGGCGTACACGCCCGGACCACTTTGAAGACAAAGAAAAATGGGATTGACGGCCCGCCCGGTCCCCTGCCGCGCCACCGTTCCCTGCAATCTCCATTTCCTTACCAGTGCTACTTTGCTATAATGAACCATTCTCCCGGCAGGCACGGCTATATGGCTCCTCTCGGGAATGGACGCTCGCGACTAAGGACGGGACGTTTCGACGATGACGACCGGATTGATCGACAAACTGAAGCAGGTCAGCCCCTGGCATTTCATCTGGATATCGATCGTGAGCTCGGAAGTAATCACGCTGGTCCTGAGCTTCGCGCAGGGACGCGTCTGGTGGGGCGGTGTTTCCCGCGAGACCCTGATCATAGGCGCCGTGGACGCTCTCGTGGTGCCGCTGATCGTCGCCTCGGTCGTCATTTATTCCGTGAAGCGGACCGCGGAATTGCAGCGGGTCAACGAGCAGCTGCAGGAAGCGAACCGGAAGCTGCAGGAGATCGACCAGCTCAAATCGGACTTCATTTCCGTCGTTTCCCACGAGCTCCGTACACCCCTGACAACGATCAAAGCGTTCAACGAGCTTCTTATCATGAAGCCGGGAATGGCCCAGCAGAGGAAGGACAAGCTGATGGGTTCCATCAAGATCGAATCCGACCGCCTCACGCGGCTGATCAACGACCTCCTCGACCTGGCAAGGATAGAATCAGGCGACCTGCTCTGGCGGATCGAGGAGATCGCCGTCGATGACATCATCCAGGGCTCGATCGAGAGCATGGGGCCGCTGTTTGAGAACAAGGTTCTCCAGGTGACCTCGTCAATCAGCCCGCTCCTTCCCACGGTAACCGGAGACCGCGACCGTCTCGTCCAGGTTGTGACGAACATCCTTTCCAATGCCGTCAAGTTTACGCCAGCGGGCGGCTTGATCCATGTCACGGCCAGGGAAGAGCGGGCACCCCTTTCGCAGATCGTCGTGGAGATCTCGGACAACGGTGTGGGGATCGGGGCTGCGGATCTTGAGCTGATATTCGAGAAATTTCAAAGGTCGGGCGACCGGTTCGTCAATACAGTAGAAGGCTCGGGACTCGGCCTCGCCATAGCCCGGCAGATCGTCGAACACCATGGCGGCAGGATCTGGGCTACGAGCGCCTATGGCAAAGGAAGCATTTTTTCATTCACCCTGCCGATTGGACCACGGGGCGACCGCTCTTTCTCTGCCAGGCGCTGATCCTGGCGCGGCGACCTCATCAGCACCCGCCCGGAAACACGCAGAACAGGCACATTCCCTGAATATCCCGGCGCCGGATTTTTCCCGGACTCATCGCGAAGCGGCCCGTCTCATGCGTTCAGCCCGTTGCTGGCCGGAACAAATCCATCAGCCCCGCAAAATCATGGAGAATATGGTCAGGGCCGGCCTGCCGCAGTTCCGCTTCGGACCGGAAACCATAGGTCACGGCGCACGTGATGACGCCCGCTGCCTTGCCTGCCTTGACGTCGGTGGTGCCGTCGCCCACCATCACCGTCCGCTCCCGGGGCGCGCCGAACGCGGCCATAATGGTGAGCACCGCATCGGGGGCGGGCTTGAGCGGGAGACCGCGGTCCGCGCCGACCACGCTCCTGAAATAGTGCGCAATGCCGAGCCCCCGGAGCAGCGGCTCGACGAATTCTGTTGCCTTGTTGCTGATCACCGCCATCGGTACTGCTTTGAAATGCTCAAGCGTCTCGCGCACGCCCGGATAGAGCTGCGAGCGGGCCAGAAGGTTCCGGCCGTGATGGGCCGCGTAGATGCCCCTGGCCTCGCCGAGCAACTCCTGCGAGCCGCCGAGGGCCCGGGACAGGAGCATCGTGAGGCCGTCCCCGACGTACTGCCGCACCGTGTCCGGAGGCAGCTGCGGCCTGCCGAGCGCTGTCAGGGTGTAGTTGAGCGACGCGGTGATGTCCTCGAGGGTGTTCACGAGCGTGCCGTCGAGGTCGAATATGAAGAGGCTGACGGAGAGCATAGAAAGACAGGTCCCGGGGCCAGGCAGACGCTCCCACCGGATGCGCCGGAAACAGCCTGTTTCGGTGAATCTGAAATCACGGATTGAACGCAAGGAGCCTGATCAGACCACGGTCGGCAGGCCCAGATACTTTCGGGGATTGTCAGAAGCGAACTGGAACGCCCGCTCCTGAGGAACACCGAGGGTGATGAGGTTCTTGACCGCATCGGCTAGGGCGATCCCGCTGCCCAGAAGCGTCCCTCCCGGTCCCCGCACGGGCCCGCTGCCCCACCCGGCACCCTTGATCGCGTCGGAGATGAGGATGATCTTCCCGGGCGGCTTCATCTCTAATAGCATTTTTATGCTCTGGGGATGGAGATGGGCCAGGTCGGCGATGACCTCGACGTGGATGTCCTCGTCCATGAGCCCGAATCCGGCCAGACCCGGCTCCCGGTGATGGAACCCGCGCATGGCGTTGAAGATGTGCGTGATGCCCGTTGCGCCGGCGCGCTTTCCCTCCTCCGCCTGCTCGAAGGACGCGTCGCTGTGCCCCATGTGGACGAGTATCCCCTTCGCCCGGCATGCCTCGATCAGCTTGAGCGCCCCCGGCAGCTCCGGTGCTATGGTGATGACCCTGATGATGTCTTCGAACCCCTCGATCAGCCGCGTCAATGCATCCAGCGAAGGGTCGGCGAAGCTTTTTCCGTCAAGGGAACCCGCCCGCTCGGGGTTCAGGAACGGGCCCTCCAGGTGGACGCCGAGGATCTCGGCCCCCTGACGCCGCGATTCCATGGCGCGCCGGACCGCGCCCATATTCTCGCGCATGAGCTCGAGCGCATTGGGGTAGACCGTGGGCAGGACCGCCGCCGTGCCGCGCTCGGCGTGGCGGACCGCCATCCTCAGGATGTCGTCCTGTCTCCTCGTGCGCGTATCACAGTCATCGGCGCCGTGCACATGGATGTCGATCAGATAGTGTTTCCCCACCGTCTTTACATAGGCCATACTTAACTCCTGCAGAAAAACGACTCGGAGACATGGCCAACATACTTCTCACCGCGTCCCCCCGTCTTCCCATCTCCGCGTTTGCTTTACGTGATCTTCCCGCGCCTCGAAAAGAACTCGCTCAGCGCGAGGCGGATGACGGCGCCCCGGTCCCAGGGCTGTTTCAGCTCTTTCGTGAGCTCCGCCGCCACCTCGTCCAGCGCGGGGATGTGTTCGTCCTCGAGCTCGATCGTGACCTCCACGAGGCCGTGCTCGTGTTCGCTGTGATCATGATGATCGTGGCCGTTATGGCCGCAGTGCTCGTTGTGCTCATGGGAATGACCGTGTTTGTCGTTCATAGTATACCTCGGATTCCTTCTGCCACAGGGTGCACGGAAAAAGGCCGGATCGAAGGAAGATGACCGCACCGCCGCCGAAGGGTGAAATCGGCGGCAGCCTGTTCTGATTCTCTCCGTGGCCTCTGCGGCTAAAAGAGCATTTTCATCATCACCGGCAGGGTGAAGAACAGCGCAACGGTCGATGCGGCGACACAGACGGCGGCCAGGGGCACGTCGAGATCGAACTCATCGGCTATCACGAGTGAGAGCACCATGACCGGCATCGCACCTTCGATCACGACCGCCCTGAGGGCGTCCCCGGAAAGACCGGCCCGCGAGCCGATCCACCATGCCAGGACCGGAGACGCGAGCAGTTTGACGCCAAGGGCCGGGGCCGCTAACGGCAGCCGTTTCACGTCCTGAAAGTCGAGCGCCAGCCCGACCGTGAATGTCATGACCGGGATGACCGCCCTGCCCATCAATTGCGCCGCATCAAGCACGATCTCCGGCACCGGTACGCCGCCGAGGTTGACGACGAGCCCCCCGGCTACGGCCCAGAGCGGCGGGAGCCTGAGCACCCTGCCCAGGGAATCTCCCAGGGAGGCCGACGCCCCGCTTCCGTACCGCGCGGCGATGAACACCCCGAGCGTGAGCAGGACCGGTGTCGTCGCCAGGAGATCGTACAGGATCGCCACATAGCCGAAGCGGGACCCCATCATCTGCGTGATGACCGGCAGCCCGAGATAGGTGACGTTGCCGAAGGACGACGAGAGGATCAGCACGCCGAGGGCACGGCGATCCATCGATCTGAACCGGGGGAGCAGCGCATACAACGCGAAGCCGGCGCCGATCGACGCAAGGGTCACGAGCGCAGCAGTCACGGGCACGGCGATGAAGCTCCGGTCGGCGTGTGCCGTTGCCACAAGGCCGAAGGCGAGCGCGGGCAGGAAAAAATGCAGCACGCTTACGCTCAGGGCGTGGCGCACGCGGTGCCGGTCGATGCCGCCGGGGTCGAAGAAACGCCAGGCGTATCCGGCCGCGATGATCAGGCCGAATGAATAGAGGACCTTATTGATACGTTCTCCCCGAGATCATGATGCCGGATCGCGCTGCCCCTTCCGAAGGTAGCTGTCTACCGACAATTGTAGCCGCTTTCAATAAAAGTTTCCAAGATTTTTTTTGATCCCTTTGACAAAAACTTCCGCCTTGTCTATAATGACGCCTGTCCCGGACTTCATACATCCCGGGAATGAATCCAATACCAGGGAGGATATCACATGCAATTATGGATCGGATTAATCGGAGCGCTCATCATGCTGGGAGGGCTGGCAGGCATCTATTACCTTATCATCAAGCAGAACGCGACACTCGGCATCAAGACCATTCATTTCGCGGCGATCGTCCTGATCCTTCCGCTCATGATGGTCCTCGGCCTGTTCGGGATCCTGCACGCGGAGACCATCGGTACGGTGATCGGCGTCATTATCGGCTTCGTCTTGACGGGTTTCGGCAGGGAGTCGCAGGGCTGATTTCAGACGGTATTACTGGAAAAAGGCAGGCCTGCCATGGCCTGCCTTTTTTGTTGTCCCTTCTTGTGCGGGAAGGCCGATGCCACGGAACGTGATGGACCGCGGAACATCATGAAGCGGGGAGCGCCCTGATCAACAGAACCCCTCCGTTATCCTTTCCCGGTTCAGCCGTTCTTTTCCATCCCCTTCTTCGGCAGGAACGGAATGGTCAGCATGCCCGGGATGGTGAGGAAACAAACGATGATGAAGAACGTCCGGTAACCGACCATTTGCTGCAAATAGCCGCTCACGAGTCCCGGCACCATCATGCCGAGGGCCATGATCCCCGTCGAGATGGCATAGTGGGACGTCTTATAGTTTCCCTGCGCTGAGTACATGAGGTAGACCGTGAAAACAGTAAAGCCCATCCCGTACCCGAACTGCTCGAGCGCCACGAGCGGATACACCAGTGCGATCGAAGGCTGAGAAGACGCCAAATACACGAAGAAGATATCTGGCAGATGCATGGCAGCGACCATGGGCCACACGGCACGCCGGAACCCGAAGCGCGAGAGGACCCATCCCCCCAGGATGCCGCCGGTAACGAGAGAGAGAACGCCTACGGTACCGTACACAAGGCCAACGTCCGATGTGGACAGACCGAGCCCGCCCGAGCCCGCCTTGTCCAGCAGGAACGGCGGGACCAGTTTGAGCAGCATGGCCTCGCCCAGCCGGTAGCAAAGGATGAACGCGATGACCACGCCGACCCGCTCCTGCCTGAAATAGGCGGCAAAGACCTCGCCAAAGGAAGCCCCGGAGGAACGGTCCTGAGCGGTCCGCCGCCCGTCTGCCGGTGGATAAGGCAGCATGAGCCGGTGGTAGCCGAAAGCGATCAGGAACAGCGCTCCCGCGATCGAGAACACGATCGACCAGCTCAAGGGAATGTTCCCCGTCGAGGTTTCGAACCTTCCCGCGAGATAGACCAGGAACCCCGACCCGAAGATCATCGCGAGCCGGTAGAAGGCCGCCCGAAGCCCCACGAACAACGCCTGGTCCTTTTCCGACAGGGCAAGCATGTAGAACCCGTCGGTGGCGATGTCATAGGTAGCGGAAATGAAGGCGCCGAGGACGAAGGCCGCAAGGGAAAGAACGAAGAAGCCGGAGGTCTGCAGCGACCAGGCGACAACGAAGAGCGAAAGCCCCATGGCGAGCTGGGTCGAGAGGATCCAGGTCCGCTTCGTGGAGGTGATGTCCACGAGGGGGCCCCAGAACATCTTGATGACCCACGGGAGGTAGAGCCAGCTCGTCCAGAAGGCGATGTGCGCGTTGTCGATGCCCATTCGCTTGTACAGGATGACCGACACGGTGTTGATGAGCACGTAGGGCAGGCCTTCGGCGAAATAGAGCGTGGGCAGGAAGGTCCAGGGGTTGCGGGAGGCGGGCTGTCGTGTCATGGGCGTAAGAGTAGCAGAATGATCGGCAAAGTTCCATAGAAAAAGGCAGGGATGACGTCCCTGCCTTTTGAATTCTTCCCCATAAGCAATTCTATTACTTCTGCTCTTCCTTCTGCTCTTCCCTCTTCTCTTCCGGTTTTAGTGGCTCCGCCTTCACCAGGTCCAGCGTCTTCTTGACATCGGGGATCAGCACGCTGTCCGGGTACAGCTTCATAAATTCTTCCAGCTCATGGATGGCCTTTGGGCCATCGCCCTTCTCGATGGCTTCAAGCCCATCCTTAAACTCGGTCAGCTCCTCCTCGCTCACGGCCTCGTCGCCCTTTTTCCCCTTCCAGTAGAGCGCCGCCTGGCTGTTTTCCCTGCCGCCGCGCACTCCGGCGACGCTGGTGCTCATCGGCATTGACTTCTTCGGCACAAGCTGGGCGATCTTCTGCTGCAGGCTCTTGAGCCAGTCGGTCATAACAGACCCCGATCTCTTTTCCTGTTCAAGGGCGAGGACCATGCTGCCGGACAGGATGAGCATCAGAATGACAAAAAACACTTTTTTCATAGTAGCCTCCCGTTTTTTTGCATAAGGTTCGGAGTTCGAGGTCCGGAGAAAATAATCCGCAAAGTGCTCCTTTTTCATCCGATTCGTTCCACGCTCCGAACTCACTACTTTTCTATTGCACGATCCCCAGACTCGCGACAAGATCGCCGCACTGACGCAGCACACGCGGATCCAGAGCCGCGGCGTTCTGGAACAGCTTCTTCGCCTCCTCTTTCCTGCCAAGCCGCAGCAGGACGCGGGTCAGGTTTGCCATGATGCCCGTGTCATCGGGACAGTCCGCAAGGGATGCTTCATAGGCCTTTCTGGCGTCCTCATACCGCTCCTGCAGGAAGCTGACGTTGCCGATATTGTTGTACGCGAGCGCGCTGTTCTTATCAAGGGCAAGGACCTTCTGGAACTGTACGAGAGACTCGGCATAGAGGCCGTTCTCGCCGTACAGGATGCCGAGCTGGGCAAGGGCCGCAACATCGTTCGGATCCTTCTTGAGCTGCGCGACATATGCTGCTGACAGGAGGGCAAGCCGCTGGCTTCCGAGCGCTTCGAGCTCCTCGGGGAACGCGGCCTCGATCGCTTCCCGGGGCACCCTGGCCGATTTCGAGTCCCCGTTCGGCAGCGTGACCGGCTTGAACACGTCCCATGCCTTTTGCGTTTCGATGAGGTCGATCTTGCCCCTGGCCGACCAGTCCCGGTATTCCTCGGCGCCCTTCTGCCAGGCCCGGGTGAACGACGACCCGACCATGGTCATCTCAACGGGGATCCAGATCGTTCCCTGGTACGATACGATCATCTGGTCGTCAAAGCCCAGTGTTGCCTTGTCCTTTTCCGTCACGCCCGTGTTGAACATGACGAACACGTGCCCCGGAACATCAATGAACGCCGTGGAGATCCCGATGTCCTCCATGCACGCCGCGAACAGGATCGAGAGATCGTCGCAGTCCCCGCTTTTCCGCGAAAGCGTGTCGCGCGGGTACGCGAGATAGTCGACGCTCGCCGGCTTCTCGGAGAATTCCTGGAACGGACTGGTCGGGTCCACAATGTACTTGAGGCCGAGCACGCCGAGCGCGTCATACAGGGCGCGCGCATAGACCAGCGACTGATGCAGATTGGGGTTCGTGTCCACGTAGGGCCGTATGACGGCGCGGCTGAAGTCAACGACCGGCGGGTCCTTGGGCGTCACAAAGGCGCCCAGCTTGGCCTTCTGGTCCCAGACCATCGCATGCCGTTCGTACAGCATCACCGGGAAGCTCCGGGTCACTTGTTTTGCTTCTCCCGCTATGTAGTACGTGAGAGCTATCTCGCTCTGGACCGGCGTGTTTTCGGTCACCTCCAGTATCCTGTTGCTGAACACCGGCTTGAGCTGCACCGCCACCTGCTCCCTGGCGGGGACCTGTTCGATCTCGATCTCGCTCGGATAATCCATGAAATCCTTGATGGAGAAGCTCAGCTTGACCTTGGGATAGGCGCTGTCCGTATTGTTCCTGACGACGACCCTGCCCGCGGGATGGGACTCGTAGTACTTGTAGGATGATGAGAAGATCGCGCCCACCTCGATGGTTGCGATCTCGAGCGGCGGCACGGTCAGCGACGCTTTCGGAGTGGACGCGAACACGACCTCGCCTGCCGGGCTTTCATCGCCTTCTTTTCCGACGGCCGTGACCTGGTAGTAGTAAACGGTCTCGTCCGCGAGGGGGCTGTCGATGAACAGGGTGCTGTCAGCCTGAGCGAGCAGCTCGAAGCCCGACGCCAGCTGCTTGGTCCGGTAGATTCGGTAGTGGGCGACAAAGGGTTCGAGGTTCGGGAGCCAGGAAAGCGTTGCCTGCTTTTCGAGCGCCTCGATCCGAACTTTTTTCGGAGCTGCGGGAATGAGCTTCGGTGTTACGGCCGAGACGATCGTCGAAGCCGCGCTCTCATGTCCCTCCTTTGCCTTGCTCGCGATGCGATAGTAAAAGGTCTTATCGCTGGGCAGGCCCCTGTCTACAAAGAAGGGGTCCGTGGCCGTACCAACGAGCTGGAACGGACCCCCGGCCGACTCGCCCCGGTAGATATGATACTGCTCGAGATAGCTCTCGCCGCCGCCCTTCCAGCCCAGCTGTATCTCATTGACGCGCGCCTGGGTCATCAAGTCCTGCGGCACGGACGGGGTCTGGCGGAGTGTGAAGACCTGCACTCTGTTGTTGCCCCGGTCGCCCACGTAGAGCCGTAGGCCGCCCTCCAGGGCGAGGCCCTGGGGCGACTTGAACTCGCCCGGCCCCTTCCCCTCGCTGCCGAAGGCGCGAAGGAACTTGCCGTCCGTGTCGAATACCTGGACGCGCGCGTTCCCGGCGTCGAGCACGAAGACCTCGTTGTCCTGGGAGACCAGGATATTCGACGGGCTGCTGAACTCGCCGTCCTGTTTCCCGGCCCTTCCCGCCTCCCAGACGAGGGTCCCGTTGCTGTCGTATTTCGCGATCCTGTTGTTGCCGCGGTCTGCGATGTAGACATGCTCGCCGGCGTCGACGGTGATGTCCGCGGGTTCCGAGAACTGGCCGGAGAGCTTGCCCGGCTTGCCGAACATGCCGAGGAACATGCCCCTGGCGTTGAACACCTGCACGCGCTTGTTGCCCGTGTCAGCCACAAAAAGATTACCCTTGCGGCTGATGGCGACGCTGCCGGGAGAATCGAACTCTCCCTCCCCTGAACCCGGCTTCCCGATCACCTGCAGGAGGTTCCCCTCGATGCTGAACTTCTGCAGGCGGCCATTGCCCGTATCGACGACCCAGAACTTTCCCGATGCGTCCAGGGCAAGCCCGCGGGGATTGTTGAACATGCCCGGCTCGCTGCCCCGCGACCCGATCCTGCGCCCCGCGCTCACCCCGACCGCGATGATCGAATCGGCGGCCAGGCCATACACGCGTTTGTCCATGCCAAAGGCGGCCACCTCTCCCGGGATCTCCCGGGCGAATTCAACGATCGCCGGCGGAGAGGCAGGCACGACCGGCTTGCCCTCGATCTCGCAGGTGAACACCTGGAACGTGTGCTTTTCCGCGTCGAGCACAAAGACTTTGCCGTCCTTGTCCACGGCGAGGCCGGCCGCCTCGCGGAACTGGCCCGGGCCGCTGCCCTCGGAGCCGAGGGAGGCCACGAGCCTGCCCTGGGGATCGAACTTCTTCAGTTTATAGTTCCCGGTGTCTGCCACAAAGATGCTGCCGGTCTGGTCCACGGCGAGCCCCTGGGGATAGTTAAAGCCCTCACTTCCCTTGCCCTTCGTGCCGAACTGCTCCAGCTGCACGCCGTCATGGTCGAAGATCCTGACCGAATTTCCGTCCCGGTCGAGCACGTAGATCTTGTTCTGGACATCCGCTGCGACTGCCACCGGAGCCTTCATCTCGTTCTTGTTCTTCACCTCGATCAGCCTCACGAATATGCCGTTGGTGGTCAGGACCTGCACGCGGCCGTTCCCCCGGTCAGCGACGTACAGGAGGCCGCGCTGCGCGAAAAGCCCTGCAGGGCTGTTGAACTCGCGGGGAGCGCTCCCCTTTGCGCCGAAACTGCGGATGGATCTGCCTTCAGCATCGAACACCTGGATCCGGTGGTTCCCGGTGTCAGCAATGTAGACGAGTCCCTGTTCGTCGATCGCGATGCCAGCCGGCGATTTGAACTGGCCCGGCTTGTCGCCTTTCGCGCCCCAGGAAAGGACAGTCTTCCCGGCCTGGTCCATGACAACCACGCGATGGGCGTCGGAGTCCGCCACGTACAGCCTGTCTCCGGAAATTGCTACGGCCCGGGGCTCATTCAGCTGGTGCTGCCTTGTCTTTTTATCGAGCTCGCCGCCCTCACGGATAAACTCGATCTGCTGGTAGGCGTATGATCGTGAGGAAAGGAACAGGATGAGAAAAATGGGAATGCTGCGCTTGAATGTGGTCCACTTCATGTGCTCCTCCGAAGTGACAGAGGGAAAAGAACCGTGACGACCGGTCACTCCTCCTGCCGGAGACATTCGATAAGTTATAAGCACATTCATTGTACCACAAAAGTACCAAATACCCAAATTATTTTTCTTAACATAATTTTATGTTTATAGTCGGCTTTCCAAGGGGAATTTTTTGACTTTCTATCATATGTTGTGATATCGTGAGGGAAATTTGGCACAAAAGGGATGGGCTCATGAAGATGACTCTATTCAGGCGGTCGTTAATTACAGTCCTTATTCTTGCCGCATTCACTCCGGTCACAGCACTGGCCCTTGACCTCTTCGTTGATCCTAACGTCACGACTGATAATACCCACTTTTCGACGATTCAATCGGCGATCACTTACGCAAACAACCTGCTGACCGGTCCGACCCCCACGACAACCACGTTTCGAGTCATCGTTGAATCGAATAACTCTACTCCTTACAGCGGCCCAATCACGCTCATCAGCAATGTTCCTCTCATTGGACGCGAAACATCGCGGACGATCCTGATCGGAACCAGCAGCGGGCCTATCATTACGGCCAGTGGAGTGACGGGCAACATCACCATCAAGAATTTCACGTTCAAGAATGCAAATACAGGCATCAGCTTATTGAACAATTCCCAGGTAAAAGTTGCGAACAATGTATTTGGGACCGGACTAACGACAGGCGTTCAGGTTTCAGCCTCGCCGAATTCTTCAATCATTAATAACGTTTTTTATCAAGCCGGCTCGGCCATCACCAGGGACCAGGATATCATCGTCACGAATAATATTTTTTCCGGCAATCAGTTGGCAATATCGAATCCGGCCGGTGTCCCGACTGCCAATGTCACGTACAATGATTATTTCAATAATACGACTGACGGGGTATTGCTGGATGCTCATTCATTTCCGAACACCCAGGTGCAGAATACGGACCCTCTTTTTGTCGATGCCTTGAACGGCGATTTCCATCTCCTGGCCGCATCACCTTGCATCAAAAATTCGGGGAATCCCAGTGGGAATCCCAGCTACCCCAACTTCTTTGACAGCAGCACCTTCGACATGGGCGCCTTTGGCGGTCCGGACACGGATACGGTGCCGCTCCCCGTGGCAGGTCTTAAATCGGAAACGACGGGATCGTTTTCCGTCTCTCTGAACTGGATCCAGAATAACAGCTACTTGGTCAGCGGCTATCATGTGTATTATGGAACGGACACCACTTACACTGGCACCAACGCCGCGGAAGGCACGTCTCCCATCACCGTTTCCGGCGCTACTACGACATCGCAGACCTTAAGCAACCTGGTTTCCCTGGCAGTGACGACGCCTGATCCACCGACGATTCTCGCGCTCAGCCCGATGAACAACAGCCTCCTGGTCAGTTGGGTTATGTCGTCGGGAGCATCGGGGTATAAAATTTATTACGATACCGCGCCGTTTTCCGCGCCCACGTCGACGACCCCGTTTTTCCCCGCTACCGTCAGCCCCTTTACCTTGCCGGGCCTGACAAATTTACAAACCTATTATGTGGCTGTGTCGGCCGTTGCTCAGACGACTTACCATATCGCGATGACGTCGACCAACAGCGGCGGATCACCCGTTCCGGGAATCAGCTACGAGAGTGTTTTTTCTACGGATATTCCGTTTACCGTCGGTTCGCCCCTGGAAAGCTTAATATCAAACGTTCTGAGCGAGTTTCCCGAAGGCATTAATCCCTATCCGAACCTGCCGAACAAGGGCTGTTTCATCGCGACGGCGGCCTATGGTTACTATTCGGCTCCCCAGGTGCAGGTGTTGCGCGAGTTCCGGGACCGGTTCCTGATGACGAACGGCCCGGGCAGGGCCTTTGTCCAGTGGTATTACCGCGTCGGTCCCGGAGCGGCTTCCTTCATAACGAATCATCCCTGGCTCAAACCTGTGGTCCGGGCCGCACTGTTGCCGCTGCTCGGAGGCGCCTACTTCCTCCTCTATACGCCGCTGCCAATCCAGATGGCGACGCTGTTCTGTCTGGTTCTGCTGCCGGTCTTTATCATTCGGAGGAGAAATTCGTTACGAAGCGGAGGCGCGCGTTGAAAAAGCTCGTATTGGTCCTGATCCTCGTTGCTCTGCCCGCGGCCGCCTTCGCAGCAGATGAACTGAACGAACGGCCCCATTGGTCTCTCGAGATGAAAGGCGGGTGGTTCATTCCCGCTCTTGACAACTGGTCCCTGTTTTACGGCAGCAGGAATATGACCGAATTCGGCGGCACCCTTGCATACAAAATAATTAGGCAGGTGGAAGCAGGTGTTGAGGGCTCGTTCGTTCATGGCTCGGGGCAGGGCTTTGCTCCCGTGCATGGCATTCTTTCCGGCAATGTGAAGTATGACCTCTACCCGCTGAATGTGTTTGTGCTCGCCCGCGGCGTTTTGAGTGAGCAGCAGTGGCTGGTGCCGTATGCAGGAGGAGGCTGGACGAGGATATTCTACCGGGAAGATATCACGGATCAGGAAATTATCCGGGGGGCCGAGAACGGCTATCACGTCAGGGGCGGGCTTCAGCTGCTGTTGGACGGCCTCGATCCGCAAGCGGCGAATAACATGGTCCGCGACTACGGGATCTATCACACCTACCTGTTCTTCGAGGCGAAATATACGCGGGTGATGGTCGATACTGCCGGTACGGCGAGCACGCCAGGCCAGTCGGTCAATATCGGGGGGAAGAGCCTGCTCGCGGGATTTTTGTTCGAGTTTTAGACGACGATATGTAATTCAGGCTTCATGCTGCGCGAATCCCGCGACTCGCAATCGCCCGGCTCCTGCCGGTGGGGGCTCCACTGAGCAAGAAATCATCCTGCTTCCCCTTCACGTTCCATCCACCACTTCCCCATCCCTGATCTCGATGGTCCTTCCCGCCCTCTTCGCATTCTCTCTGCTGTGCGTCACCATGACGATGGTGTGACCTTCCGCGTGAAGGCCCTCCAGCATCTCCAGCACCTTGTCGCCGGTCTTCGTATCGAGGTTGCCCGTGGGTTCATCGGCAAGGATGAGCGCCGGATTGTTCACGATGGCCCGGGCGATCGCCACGCGTTCCTGTTCGCCGCCCGAGAGCTGGGACGGAAGCCGTCCCGCCTTGCTTTCCAGACCGACCCGGGAGAGGGCTTCGATCGCCCTCGCCTTTGCGGCCCCGTTCAGGCCCGGCTGGATCGCCAGCGGCAGCATCACGTTCTCGGCGGCCGTAAGATAGGGCACGAGATAGAACGACTGGAACACGAAACCCAGGTACTCCCGGCGGAAGTCTGAAAGCTTGTTCTGCCCGAGGCTGCCAAGGCTGATCCCGTCGACAATAATGGACCCCGACGTCGGGTGGCTCAAGCCGCCCATGATCGAAAGCAGGGTGCTCTTGCCCGAACCCGACGGCCCCATCACGGCCACGAACTCGCCCGTATCGATGCCGAGCGAGATGCCCTTGAGCGCAGCGTATTCCTCGTCGCCGGCGTGGAAAATTTTCTTCACATTGTTCAGATCTATGAATGGCATGACGGTTCCTTTACTCTGTGCCCTGAACTGGCGCGTTCTTAGAGCGTTTTGAGCGCCTCGACCGGATCAAGCCGGCCTGCGCGGACCGCCGGGTAAACGCTCGCAACGATCCCGACCGAGACCGATGCGGCAAGGGCGGCCACGGCCAGCATCGGGTCGAACTCGAATTTCAGGTTGTACGCGTTCATGAGGTAGGGCGCGACGAACCGGGGGCTGATGATCCCGATGACGGAGCCCGCGAAGCCGGCCAGCAGGCTCACGATAAAAGCCTCGATCAGCAGCACCTGGATGATATGCCCGGTGCGGAACCCGATGGCGCGGAACAGGCCGATCTCCTGCACGCGCTCCTTCACGGACGCCGTCATGGCGAAGAAGATGATCATGCCCGCCACGATCAGGAGCAGCACCGAGATCCCGAGCGAAAACTTGTGGAAGTAATGCATGGCCTGCATCTTGAGCTCGACGGTCTCCTTGACCGCCACGGCCCGGGCGCCGGGCAGAACGTTGTTCACCTGCGTCACCATGTCCTCGATGGGACAGCCGCTGCAGAGCGCCGAAAGCTCGATAAGGCTGACGGAATTGCCCTTGTTGAACTGCTTCTGGACCCACTGCATGTCCGCGAATATCAGGCCGTCGTCCTGCGAGCCGGTCGCGCCGAGCACGCCCGCCACGCGAAGGGACCCATTCCGGCCGAGAGCGATCCGGTCGCCGGGTGCGAGCTGCAGCCGTGCTGCCGCGTCCTTGCCGATCAGCGCCTCGCCGCTCTCCTGGGGATTCAAGCCCGCCGCGATGCGCCACCATTTCTTGAGCCTCCGCTCGGCCTTGAAATCGACGCCCGCAAGCAGCACCTTCGTGCCCTTCACCTCGGTCTGGACCAGGAGCTTCGGCGCAATGGTGCTGATGTTTTCCCGGTTCTTGATCGTCCGGATCTTGTCCACGTCGATCGTGGTCAGTTCCCTGCCGCCGGTATTCACTGCCGAGACCGTAAGGCCGCCGTAGGAGAGCGGCAGGCCCTCCGATGCCGGAAGCACGAGGATGTTCGCCCCGAACTCGTCCAAGGCATGCATCACCTCGCGGTTCATGGCGTCGCCGACCGAGGTCATGGCAACGGCGGCACCGATGCCGATGGCGAGTCCCGAGACCAGGAAAAAGGTGCGGCCTTTCTTGCGGAGGAGGTTGTTCAGCGAGATGTCGATTAGCTTCATATGCTATCCTTGATAAGCCTCCACTTTATTAACCACAGAGGACACAGAGATAATTTTATTATTCTTTACTCTGTGCGTTCGGTGTGCTCTGTGGCAGGTTTCAGTCTCTTTAAGAGCTTGCCTTGACTCGTTCCATTTAAAAATACTGCACGCCGGAGTCGAGATCCTTCGCCTTCAGCACCAGCATCGGGCCGTCTGCGGCCTTTTCAACCGGGATAGGGTTGCAGCCTCCGGTCAGCTTGCCGATGTCCGCGGGCGTGAATCCCATGCCGCAGTTGTTGCAGACCACGAGGTCCCCCTCCTGCCGGTAGCCGAGCTTGGCATGATTGCAGGCCACGCAGGCGTCGAAGGCGGTCCTGATGCTCCCGTCGGAGGCCTTCATCACGAAGAAGGTGACGGTCTTGCCTCCCGTCGCATAGGCGAAGAAATGGGCACTGCCGTCCTCGACGCTCGCGATCGGGATGCGCACGTCGCCGTTCTGGGGAGTGACCATCACGGCCTTTGTCAGCCTTGCCGATGCATCGCGATGGGGCGGGAACAGGGGATGACCTCCCATGCGCGCCGCACGGAACTGCTGGAACAGGATGCCACCCGCGACGACCGCGACCACGGCTGCCGCGATCACGGTGGGCTTCACCCAGGTCTTTTCCCGGCCCATGACGCGGGCCTTTTTATCATGCAACGATGCGCCCGACTGACCGGTCCCGCAGGACTTGCAGAACCTGGCGCTCTCCTTTAATTCTGCACCACATTTTCCACACGTGCTCATGCTTCATTTCCTCCCCTACAGTTCAGATATGCTTCCCCCCTGATACCGGAGGGAGCTGATGATTCTGGTGTCCTTGATGATGTCCACCTGCATATGACAGCCGAAATCAATGACCTTCGCGGATACGGCCTCCGCCCCGTGCTTTTCATGCCAGTACCGGAGCGCTGCGTCCGCGGCCTCGCCCGCGTTCAACGGGTCCGTTGAACGGGCCGCTCCCCGGTTCGCCATGCCGCACCCGCTCCTCGCTGTCCGGCATCCGCCGCTCCCTGCCCGGGGGGCTGTTGAAGCCCCGGCCCCGCTGCCGCAGCATCCGCACCCTGCTCCGGACCACTGCTCGGCCAGCGTGACGCGGACCGAAGCCGCAGCAGTATGATCCTGCAGCCACTGGTCCAGGGCTGCCCGGCCCGTGCGGGGATCGGCGCTCACCGGGATAACCTTTTCTTCGATGAACTTGTTGACCAGCAGACCTCGCTCGACCGCCTGCTCGAAGTCCTTCATGCTGCCGTACTGCGATACCACGCGCTGGTTGAACACTGCCTCATCGAAACCCGACGCCGACCGCGCTCGGGCCGCTGTTGATGCGATCTCCTCGCGCGAGACGGAGACCCCTGCCTTGCGCGCTTCCTGCAGGACCAGCCGCTGGGTGATCAGCGAGTTCAGGACCGCGTATCTGAGCCTGGCATCCACCGCTTCGCGGCTGCCTGCTGTGCGGGCCGCCTCGGCATCGAGTTCGCGGAGGCTGATCGTCTCTCCGTTCACAACGGCCGCGACTCCGCCGGGCAGAATATATTTATAGTAGCCAATCCAGCCCGCAATGGCGAGAACAGGGACGAGCAGGAGAGCATAGAGATAGACTCTCCGCGTCTTGAGCGTTGACGGCGCCTGCGGTCCTTCCTGCATGGCGGAGCCGCACTCACTGCAGAACCGGGCATCAGGTTCGTTCTCAATTTTGCACTGTGGGCAAAGCATTAGATTCCCTCCTCATGCCAGGCAGGACATCTTCTGCAGGGCTCGATAATTCGATAATTATTTATTATAGTTTGCAATTACCCTGCCAGATAAGCATCATGAGGAAAAACAAAGAGATGAAATGTTGCCCGTAGAGCAGGCTGTGTCATTTGATACAGACGGGACAGGAGAAAAGACAGAGGCCTCGAAACGCGCAGAAGATATCACGATGATCTTCGTCCGGTTCAGTCGCAGCAGCGGCCCGACAAGGCGCGGCTGACCTGGTCCACCTGCACCTGCACGTGCGCCCGTCCGCCAAACTGCCTGAAGGCGATCATGGAGAGCACGGTCGCAGCATGCAATGCCCACCTTGAAACTGCTCTGCAGAGGTCTAGTTATGTTCAGACAATCCTATTGAAAAAAAAGACGGGACCGCTCTCCATCCCCCGCAAACAGCGGTCCCCTCATCGCTCCGAGACAGCCCCGCCCTCAGGAGCCGCCGGAGCTGCTCCGCTTACCAGCAGAACACCTTATCGTGGCTGAACACGTCCGCCACCAGCGCGTCATAGGCCACGCCGCCCTTGTACAGCTCTATTGTCTTAACCTGATTCCCCGCGGCCTGGACCTCGATGATCTTCTTCGTGCTCGCGTCAGGCGCTTTTTTTAACAGGTACAGAATTTTCATACCATGTCCTCCCTGCTAGTAAGGCACCACGATATCATACTCAAGCAGCTTCTTCGCCATATCCTCGAGCGTGATCATCGTGAAGCCATTGTCCGGATTGTTGGAATAGACCTTCAGGTCCAGTTCGGTGACGAGTTCGAGCGGCTGTGCGATCTCGGGATTGCCCTTGTCGAGCTTGTTGTCCAGCACGAAGACTTCGATCGTATCGTCGGCGAGCGTCAATCCGCCGGCTACGCGGAGCGCCTCGCCCTGACGGTCCCGCACGATAACAGCGATTTTTTTCGTATCTCCCATTATGTAGCCCCTTGTTCCTTTCCGATGAGATTAGAACACCAGCACGCGCGCGCTGTCATGCAGCATGCCGGCATTATTGTACTGACTGCCATACGAAATGCCGTCGGTCTTTTCATGGAGCCCGACCCGCTCGCAGCTGTGGTCGCAGCACGAGAAATCAACGCCCTCCACCTTGAGCAGTTCCAGGAACTTGGGGTCTTGCGTGAAACGGACTCCCTCGTCGGTCATAAATATCATCACGGACTTCCCTGCCGCACGTGCGGCCTTGACGGTTCCGGCAATGTGGTCCAGGTTATCATAACGGGTGATCATGATTCCCAATGTCTCAGCCATTCTCCTCACCTCCTTTCGCAATGTGATCGGACAACTGAATCCGGCCTTGTTGGTTTTCTAACAGTTGTTTTACTGGCGCCTTGGCCGAAAAAGAGAGCCGAACGGGATGTCCCGCCCGGCTCCCCCGAACATCTTTCTCTATGCTTCCAATTCCCGCATGGGTCTGATGAGCAGGAAATAAACCATGGTCCAGTTCCCCAGGATGATGAAGAGGTTCGCCACCCAGCTCGAAACCGCGAGCGTGGACACGCCGGTAAGGCTGTGGCCGATGTTGCAGCCGCCGCCGATCTGCGCGCCGATTCCCATGACCGCCCCGCCGAGGAAGACCTTCAGAAGCTCGTCGGCCGGCGGCACCTTGAGCTTCACTTCGTTCAAGAGCTTGCCGCTGATAAAAGCGCCAATCGGCACGGCCAGCACATAGAGCGAGCTCCAGGAGAACGTGATCCCGAGGAGCGTCATGGTCCTGTCCGATGCACCGGCCTGGGAATTTCCGAAGAACACGGCAAGAAAGAACTCACGGACCGGACCGGTAAAGGAAAGGCCGCGCGCCCTGCCGCCGAAATAGTCCGAGGCCCAGAAGGCGGCGACGGCAAGGATGCCGACCAGGAGGCCGGCAAGGGACCAGGAATATCCCTTTTTTGCCTTCTGGAACGGTTTCCCCTGGAACACAAAGTACAGCATAATCGCAGCTGCGACCGCGATCACGATCCACTTGTTGATGCCGATGATGTTGTTGAGCGTCGGGACCGTATCCTCGCCCACGAACACCTGGTAGGAGGTGAGCGCATCGTACACGGGCTTCAGGATGCCGAACTTCGTCATGGCGATGCCGAAAAAGAAACCGCATACCGCCAGCACATAGGCCAGGTTGCCCTCACCCACGCGGTACAGGATGCCGCTGCCGCAGCCACCGGCAAGCACAATGCCCATGCCGAAGATGAATCCGCCGATGACGTTCGCGAAGGGCGCAAAGCCCTGGCGGTAAAGCTGGCCCGCGACAAAGGCACCGCTCTCGTAATGTCCAAGCCAGCCCATGTCTTCGATCAGGTTGGCACCGATCATAGCGACAGCGACCGCGAGCAGATACGCACGGAACATCGTGTAATCCTCGAAGAGCACCTCACGAAACGCCGAGTTCACGCAGAACCGTCCGCGCTGCAGAACGAACCCGAAGGCCGCTCCGATCAGCAGGCCGGACACAATATACGCAATTGTAGAAACCATTCTCCCTCCTTGAAATTTCCCCCCTCAGTGGTTTCCTGCAAGTACGATCTGGCTTCTGAGCACAGGTGTTCCGGTATTACGATTTTTTGATGAAGAGCTCCCAGTAGCCCTTGTCGTCGAGCTTCACTGATTCAAAGCTGTAGCCCTGCTTTTCGGCATACCGGGGAATGCTGTCCTCGGCCGATGCCGGAGCATCGCAGAGGACCTTGAGGGTCTGACCGCTCGCAAGTTTCTCGAGGGCCTTCTTCGTGAGGAGCAACGGATAGGGGCAAACTCTTCCGAGCGTGTCCAGGGTCTGATCGGGCGATGCGGTCTTGACTGACATGGTTAATCCTCCTTGGGAATATGATAGCTACAAATTCGGGCTGAAGAGCCCGCCTCTTTGCATCGGGGATGACGAAAAAGATTCACTCACGTACTGTGCCGGAGCATCACCTCCAGTGAGTAAGTTCGTAACAATGAGGAACAAAAAGCGGATGCAACCTTAACCTGAGGAAAAGGTGAGTTACCTTATCAAAATCCCGGTTCCCTGTCAATACTCCTTTTGCGATTTCGCAGATTAGAAATCAGGAAACACGGCTATTTACGTTCATTATAGGCACATCCGATGAACTTATAGCAGCGAGAGGACCGTCAGCACGATCACCACCATGAGCAGGCCGAAGCCGGTGAGAGCCGCGGCCTTTCTCTGCCGAAGCTCGGTGCCGGGTCCGGTATCGAGGAACGGCGCAAGGAGCATCAGGCTGAAGGCAAGACCGGGCAGGAGCACGGCGCCCACGAAGGTCCATTGCCCGGGGAAATACTTGGTCAACTGATACAGGAACAGAAAGTACCATTCAGGCCGCGGCTGGTATGGCGCCGAGAAATCGATCTCCCTGCCTGGCGACGACGGGAACAGAACGGCAAGGATCAGGACCGCCTCCAGGGTGAAGAGCGAGATCACCGAGATCTCGAGCAGGAAATCGGGAAAGAACTTTTTCTGATTTTTTTCGGTAGTAGCCATCAGGCGTCCGCGGCGCAACATAATTCATTGCAAGAGGGGGCCAGGAGCTTCTCGCTGTTATAGCGCTTTCTTCTTCGTTCCGCCCTCATCACAGCCCTCCCGAGATCCCGACCCTCCGCAGGATGTGAAAGTGCACCCAGAGGAAGAGGCCCGTCAGGAGCGGGAGCCAGAGGACATGTATGCTGTAGAACCGGAGAAGGGTCTGACCGCTCACGTCGGCGCCGCCCCTGATGAGCCCGGAGAGAGCGGGACCGGCGAACGGCACGGACCCCAGCATGTTGGTCCCCACGACCGTTGCCCAGTACGCCTTCTGGTCCCAGGGCAGAAGGTAGCCGGTGAACCCGAACGCGAGGGTGAGCAGCAAAAGGGCCGCTCCCGCGATCCAGTTCAATTCCCGGGGATTCTTGTACGACCCGGTGACGAACACTCTCAGCATGTGGAGCACGACCATGACGACCATGAGGTTTGCAGCCCAATGATGGAGGGAACGGAGCGTCTCGCCGAGCGGCACCGCGTGGTGCAGCCGCTGGATACTTTGGTATGCCTCGGCTTCGGAGGGGGTATAGTGGATAGAGAGCAGGAGTCCGGTCAGCACCTGAAGAAGGAACAGCGTAAAGGTTATACCGCCCAGACAAAAGAAATAATTGAGTCCCGCAGGCAGCGGTCGGTCAATGATCCTTCGGTGCCGCCTCGTCAACCCGAGACGGACATTGATATAGTCGAATAGGCGCATCATGGGTTAGTGCCGGATCCGCGCTATGCCTTGATCCCGACCATGACCATACCCGCAACGGTCCTTACGGGCAGCCGGCTCAGGGGCGCCGGCGGCGGACCGGCAATGTTGGCCCCGGTACGGTCGTAGCGGCCGCCGTGGCAGGGGCAGATGAACTCCCCCTTCTCTTTATTGTAGTTCACGAGACAGCCGAGGTGGGAACAGACGGCAGACAGCACAATCATGCCTTCCTGTGAGGAAACGATGAAGACCCGGGCTTTCCGCTCCTTGCCCGATACCGTATAGACCAGTTCGGCTTTCTTCACTCCCGACCGGGGAACTTCGTCCTCGGATAACAGCGGGAAGTAAGCAAGCTCCCGGGCCCGGCGCTCCGCGGGAACGAAGAGGGACACGGCCGGGACCAGATAGCCGATTCCGAAGAGCGCAAGCACGGCGTACAGCGATCTCTTCACGAACTTCCGTCTGCTCGTTTCCATGGAACGCCATAGTACGCCAGCGGACAGGGGAGTGTCAACGGTATTTGTCTGGCGTCGCTGCGCCGGAGACGGTGCGGCGGCCATCGGGGAATGGGTCAGCGCGCACGGGCGCGAAAGAAAATGTTGACAAACCCCCTCTTCTCGGGTATAAATGAATCATATTCAGTAAACCCTGACCACACAACTCCTGTTATCGTCAAACCCAGCGTACGCAACCAGGTTGAAAACATACCGTAACTGACACCGAATTATAGAAGGACATCGATCTCCGGAATAAATCACGACCTTAGGCAGCGCCACGGTTAACAATCACGCGACAGGACATCGTCAAGGAACCTACTCGCCTATCAAACACTATCTTAATCTTACTGCGCCATTACTACAGGAGTTGAAGACGGATCACCCCTCCCCTGGACGGTAGTGACCTCATCCGCCCATGAACACCGCGGGCCAAGGAGCAAATCTCATGAATCTCGTAGAACTGAAGGGCAAAAGCATTGCCGAGCTGACATCCATGGCTGACGATCTGAAGGTCGAAGGCGTCAGCGGGATGCGAAAGCAGGAGCTCATCTTCGCCATCCTTCAGGCGCAGACCGAAAAGAACGGGATGATCTTCGGCGAGGGCGTGCTGGAGATTCTCCCCGACGGCTTCGGTTTTCTGAGGGCTCCGGACTACAACTACCTGCCCGGCCCTGACGACATCTATGTATCGCCTTCGCAGATCAGGCGTTTCAACATCCGGACCGGGGACACCGTGTCCGGCCAGATCCGCCCGCCGAAGGAAGGCGAGCGCTACTTTGCGCTGCTGAAAGTGGACGCGATCAACTATGAAGACCCGGAGATCTCACGGTCAAAGATCCTCTTCGACAACCTCACTCCCTACTATCCCGAAAAAAAGATCAAGCTCGAGCATGCCCCCACGGACTACACGACCCGCGCCATGGACCTGATCACGCCGATCGGCATGGGCCAGCGCGGCATGATCGTGGCGCCTCCCCGGACCGGAAAGACCATGCTCCTCCAGGCCATTGCCAAGGCGGTCATCAAGAACCACCCGGACATCAAGCTCATCGTGCTGCTCATCGACGAGCGCCCCGAAGAGGTCACCGACTGGCAGCGCCAGGTCAAGGCCGAGATCATAAGCTCCACCTTTGACGAGCCCCCGCAGCGGCATGTGCAGGTGGCCGACATGGTGAGCGAGCGGGCAAAACGCCTCGTCGAGCACAAGAAAGACGTGGTCATCCTGCTCGACAGCATAACCCGGCTCGCTCGCGCACATAACGCCATCATCCCGGCCTCGGGCAAGGTGCTGTCCGGCGGCCTCGACGCCAACGCGCTCCAGCGGCCAAAGCGATTCTTCGGCGCGGCGCGCAGCATCGAGAGCGGCGGCAGCCTGACCATCCTGGCAACGGCTCTCGTGGACACGGGAAGCCGCATGGACGATGTGATCTTCGAAGAGTTCAAGGGCACCGGCAACATGGAGCTCCATCTCGACCGGAAACTCGTGGACAAGCGCGTGTTCCCGGCCATCGACATCAACGCGTCCGGCACGCGGAAGGAAGAGCTGCTGGTGGACAAGGACGATCTGAACCGCATGTGGGTTCTCCGGAAGGTCCTGAACCCCCTCTCCACCGTGGAAAGCATGGAGTTCCTGCTCGAGAAGCTCAAACAGGCCAAGACCAACCGCGATTTTCTCGATTCCATGAACAAGTAGGGGCAGTCCCTTGCGGCTGCCCTGCATCCTCGATTCCATGAGCAAGGGGCAGTCCCTTGTGGCTGCCCTGCGTCCCATCGGTAAATTTTTCTCTTGTAATTTAAGAGCCTTTGGTATATTATTTCGGCCTCGACCGCGCAAGCCACAGCTGAATGCTGTGGCTTGGCTTTTCTATTCGAGAATGACCGGACTAAGGAGACAGGACCATGAAACAGGATATTCATCCCGGCTACAAGGTAACAAAAGTTCACTGCGCCTGCGGGGAAGCGTTCGAGACGCGCTCTACCAAGCAGGACATCAGGCTCGATATCTGCTCGGTCTGCCACCCCTTCTTCACGGGCAAGCAGAAGCTCATCGACACCGAAGGCCGCGTGGACAAGTTCCGGAAGAAATACAACAAGGCGTAAGACAAACGAGAGCAGACCGGATACGGATGCCCGATCGCAGACCGCGGCTCTGAATCCAGTCCGTCATCTGACCATCCGACATTTGCGTTCCGGCTGAACAAGAGGTTGTTGTCTTGTCCGAGAAATTGACCATAGGCGGCCAGGCCGTGCTCGAGGGCGTGATGATGCGCTCTCCGCGGGCTTTCACGGTCGCCGTACGAAAAGGCGGAAAGCCCGAAGCCGGCATCGCCCTGTACACGCAGCCGCTCCAGCCCTTGGGGGAGCGGTTCCCGCTGCTCAAGAAAAGGATCATCCGTGGCTCGGCCGCGCTTTTCGAGGCGCTGTGGCTCGGCATGCGGGCGCTCAATTTCTCGGCGAACGAGGCGCTGGAGGAAACGGATGGCAAGAAGGAGGAGATCAGCCCGCTCGCCATGGCAGGCACCATGGTCGTCGCCCTCGCCTTCGCCCTCGGTCTTTTCCTGGCGCTCCCCCTCCTGCTCACCAATCTCCTGGGATCGAAGTACGGCGCCGTGGGTACGAACGGCCTGTTGTTCAACCTTACCGACGGCGCGTTCCGGGTCGCCCTCTTTCTGGGCTACGTATCCGGCATCTCCTTCATGAAGGACATCCGCAGGGTCTTTGAGTACCACGGTGCCGAGCACAAGGCCATCGCGGCATTCGAGGCCGGAGTGGATCTCACGGTGCAGAACGCGCGCCCCTATTCCCGCATTCACCCCCGGTGCGGCACGAGTTTTCTGCTGACCGTCGTCGTGCTCTCGATCCTGCTCTTCTCGCTCATCCCGGGGACCTGGCCGCTCTGGGCAAAGGCCCTTTCCCGGATCGCCCTGCTGCCGGTCATCGCGGGACTGGGATACGAGTTCATCAAGTACAGCGCGAAGCACTGCGCCAGCCCGGCCATAAGAGGATTGATGCTGCCGGGGCTCTGGCTCCAGCGGCTGACAACGCGGGAACCGTCGGACGACCAGATCGAGGTAGCCCTCAAGGCCCTCGAAGAAGCCATTGCGATGGAACCCCGCTGAGGCGGGGTTTTTTGTTGGGGAAACAATAACAGTTCAGATCAATTGAACCCCGGATTAGCACGGTTTAAACCAAACAGTCTATTTATTGCCTCAATCTGTGTTCATCCGTGTTCATCTGTGGTTAACTCTCGTAATTATGCTGAGCAAACTTGACGCTGTCGCAGAAAAATTCGACGAGCTGACGAGGCTCCTCTCCGATCCCGGCGTCGCCGCCGACCACCAGCAGTACCAGAAGTATTCGAGGGAGCGGTCGGAGATCGAGGACGTGGTAACCCACTACCGGTCCTACCGGAGCGTCCTGAAGCAGATCAGGGATGCCGAGGAGATCGTCCAGGACAAACAGGCCGACCCCGAGTTCCGCGCCATGGCGGATACCGAGCTCAAGGAGCTCCGCGCGAAGGTCGAACCCATGGAGCATGAGCTCAGGCTCATGCTCGTGCCCAAGGACCCGCGGGACGACAAGAACATCTTCCTCGAGATCCGCGCGGGCGCGGGCGGCGACGAGGCCGCCCTGTTCGCGGCTGAGCTCTTCCGCCTGTATTCCCGCTATGCCGAGAAGAAGCGCTGGAAGGTGACGCTGCTTGACATGAGCACGACCGGCGTGGGCGGCGCAAAGGAAGTCATCGCCCAGATCCAGGGCAAGGGCGTGTTCAGCAAGCTCAAGTACGAGAGCGGCGTGCACCGCGTGCAGCGCGTGCCGGCGACGGAGGCCAGCGGCAGGATCCATACGTCGACGGTCACCGTTGCCGTGATCCCCGAGGCCGAGGATGTTGACGTCCAGATCGAGCAGAAGGACCTTCGCATCGATACGTACTGCTCCTCCGGCCCGGGAGGCCAGAGCGTAAACACCACCTACTCCGCGGTCCGCATCACCCACATCCCGACCGGCGAGGTCGTGGCCTGCCAGGACGAGCGGTCTCAGCTCAAAAACCGCGAGAAGGCCATGAAGATCCTGAAGTCCCGGCTGCTCGAAAAGGAGCGCGAAAAGCAGGATGCCGAAGAGGCTGCAGCGCGCAAACTGCAGGTCGGCACCGGCGACCGCAGCGAGAAGATCAGGACCTACAATTTTCCGCAGAGCAGGGTGACGGACCACCGCGTCGGCGTATCGCTGTACAAGATAGACGCGGTCATGGACGGTGACATCGACGAGTTCATCGACGCCCTGACAGCCGCGGACAATGCGGAACGGCTGAAGAACCTGTAAGAACCCTTTGGACACGGATCAGGTCTGAACATTCGGGCAGAGCAGAACTGATTTTTTCAGGCATTTTTTATTCGCCTTGTCCGCATGAATCCGTGTCCCCTTTAATCCTTTGACAGTCGCTGACGCACTCCATCACGCATCACAGGTCTTCTTGAAGAGCGGCATAAGTACAGCCCGGCTCGACGCAGAGCTCCTTCTTTCCCATATCCTGGTCAAGGACCGGGCCTGGGTCTTTACTCACATTGACGACGTCCTGGATGCCGGGGAGGAAAGGCTGTATCAGGAGCTCGTTGATCGCAGGGCGCAGAGGGAGCCGCTCCAGTATATCGTCGGCAGACAGGAGTTCTGGAGGCTGGAATTCATTGTTACCCGCGATGTCCTGATCCCGCGGCCCGAAACGGAACTCGTGGTGGAAACGGCGATTCGTTCGCTGCAGGACATTCCCAAGCCGGCAATCATCGATCTCTGCACGGGATCGGGATGCATTGCGGTCAGCCTGGCAAAAGAATTTCCGGCGTCGCGCATCTTCGCAAGCGATACATCAGATCGAGCCCTCGGCATCGCGAGGGAGAATGCCCGGATGCACGGTGTAACAGAACGGATCCGCTTCCTGGAGGGAGATCTGTTCCAACCTCTCGAAGAGCTCGATATCCGGGGACAGGTTGACCTGATAACAGCGAATCCGCCTTACATACCGACAAAGGATATGCCTGCACTGCAGCCCGAGGTCAGGGATTTCGAACCGGAGCAGGCGCTGATCGCCGGCCCCGATGGTACCGAATTTCATGAACGGATCATCTCGGAAGCTTCTCCCTTTTTGAAGAGGCATGGCTCGCTGATCATGGAAATGGGTATCGGGCAGGCCGAGACGCTGATCGCCATGGCTGCCCGATCCGGAGCATATGCCGGGACGGAGATACTGAAGGACCTGGCCGGCATTGACCGGGTCATGAGAATGCAAAAGAAGTAGGAAGCACGGATCAACAGGTTTTGAGCATTCCTGTACTCATCCGCGCGTCCCTGCGGTTAAACCATGAAATCTATCATCATCAACGGCGGCAAAAAACTGGAAGGCGAAGTCACGATCAGCGGGGCCAAGAACGCGGCGCTGCCGATCATCACGGCATCCCTGCTGTGCGAGGGCGAGCACCGGATAGCGAACGTGCCCTCGCTGGTGGATGTGAAAACGCTCGCAAGGATCCTGCGGAACATGGGCGTGGACATTGAGCTCACGGATCACGCTGCGGTCCTCGACTCCTCCAGGCTCGCGAGCCCGGAGGCGCCCTATGACCTCGTCAGGACCATGAGGGCGTCCGTACTCGTTCTCGGCCCGCTCGTGGCCCGCTTCGGCAAAGCCCGCGTCTCGCTCCCCGGCGGCTGCGCCATCGGCGCCAGGCCCGTCAATCTGCATATCATGGGCCTCCAGAAGATGGGTGCCGTTGTCGATATCGAGCATGGCTACGTCGTTGCCCGGGCAAAACGGCTCAAGGGCGCGCATATCTACTTCGATATCGTGACCGTAACGGGCACCGAGAACCTGATGATGGCGGCAACGCTGGCCGAGGGTGAAACGATCCTCGAGAACGCGGCGCGGGAGCCCGAGGTCGTGGACCTTGCGCACGCGCTGGTCCAGATGGGGGCGAAGATCGAGGGAGCCGGGACCGATGTCATCAGGATCACGGGCGTCGAAACGCTGAAGCCCATGAACTACCGGGTCCTGCCGGACCGGATCGAGACGGGGACCTTCGTGATCGCGGCAGCCATCACGGGCGGGGCTGTTACCATCAGGGACTGCAATGCCGGGCACCTGGACGCACTGCTGACGAAAGTGAGCGAAACGGGCGCGGAGATCAGGCCGGGCAATGGTACGATCACGGTCCACGGCAACAGGGATATCAGACCGGTGGACGTCAAGACCCTTCCCTATCCGGGGTTTCCGACGGACATGCAGGCCCAGTTCATGAGCCTCATGGCACTGGCGGGCGGAACGAGCGTGATCAACGAGACCATTTTCGAGAACCGGTTCACCCATGTGGCGGAGCTCAGGCGCATGGGGGCGAACATCGTGATCGAGGGGCGGAGCGCCGTGGTCAAGGGCGTCGCAAAACTGTCCGGGGCCCCGGTGATGGCAACGGACCTCCGCGCGAGCGCATCGCTCATCCTCGCCGGGCTCGCGGCGGAAGGCCAGACCGAGATATCGCGCATCTACCACCTCGACCGGGGCTACGAGAGCATCGAGGAAAAGCTGTCAGCGCTGGGAGCGGATATTAAGAGAGTTTAGTCAACCACCGATTCTCACGGTTCATGACAAGACAAGAAGTTTAGGTTTATCCGTGTTCATCCGTGGTTCATACTGATTTGAGGTATTATCATGAAGATCATTGACTCGCAGCAGAAGGACATCGGGGCGGAGCTCAAGCGCATCGTGAACCGCGGCGAGACCGCGACCGAGGAAGTGGCCGTCACTGTGAAAGAGGTCGTGGAGCGCGTGCGCAAGGAGGGCGACCCCGCTGTCCTTGAATATACGGAGAAGTTCGACAAGGTCAGGCTCACGCTGAAGGATATCCGGGTCTCCGCCGAGGATGTCAGGGACGCCTACACGAAGGTTGACGCGACCAAAGTTGAGGCGCTCAAGCTCGCGGCCCGGAATATACGCGCCTTCCATGAGAAGCAGAAGCTCAGCTCCTGGGTCAGCCAGGAGGCGGACGGCGTGATCCTCGGCCAGCTCGCGCGCCCCATCCGGAGCGCCGGGGTGTACGTGCCCGGCGGAAAGGCCTGCTATCCGTCGTCGGTCCTCATGAACGTTATCCCCGCGAAGGTGGCCGGTGTTGATCAGCTCGTGATGTGCTCGCCGGTGCCGGGCGGCACCTTGAACCCCTACATCCTGGTGGCGGCGGACATCGCCGGCGTCTCCGAGATCTACAAGATCGGGGGCGCTCAGGCCATCGCGGCCATGGCTTACGGGACCGCCACAATCCCCAAGGTGGACAAGATCGTGGGACCCGGGAACATCTACGTTGCTACCGCAAAGCGCTACGTCTTCGGCCAGGTCGACATCGATATGATCGCGGGACCCAGCGAGATCCTGGTCATCGCGGACCTGAGCGCAGACCCCGCGTTCGTCGCCTCGGACCTGCTTTCACAGGCCGAGCACGACGAGCTTGCCTCGTCGATCCTGATCACGACCTCGCGGGAGCTCGCGGAGAAGGTCAACGCCGAAGTCGAACGCCAGCTCGCGAATCTGTCCCGGAAAGAGATCGCCCGCAAGGCCATCGACCGGTTCGGCGCCATCGTGCTGGTCGAGGACCTGCAGCAGGCCGCCGAAGTCTCGAACTCCATCGCTCCGGAACACCTCGAACTCGCCGTTGAAAAGCCCTTTGAGCTGCTCGGACTGATCAGGAATGCGGGGGCCATCTTCCTCGGCCACTACACGCCTGAGTCGGTCGGCGATTACGTTGCCGGACCGAACCACGTGTTGCCCACCGGGGGAACGGCAAGGTTCTTCTCTCCCCTGTCCACGGACAGCTTCATGAAGAAGTCCAGCCTCATCTTCTATACGCGGGACGGGCTGGACAAGGTGAGCGAGGCGGTCATGCAGATCGCCGACGTGGAGGGCCTCGAAGCGCACGGGAACACGATCCGGGTGCGGATGGCGAAAAAATAGATTGTAACCACGGATAAACACGGTTTAAAAATTCAAAAGCTTCTTGCTTTACCGTGTTCATCTGTGGTTAAATGAAGTCACTTTTTAGCAGCGGTTGAAGGAGCATTGCATGCCGAAAAAAGCGAAAGTAATATCACCGAAAACCGTGGTTGCGCCAGTTGCTCCCAAGCTCAAGCTCGGCCTCCCCAAGGGGAGCCTCCAGGAATCGACGTTCAAGCTCTTCGGCAAGGCCGGCTACCGCATCCAGGTGAGCTCGCGGAGCTACTACCCGAGCATCGACGACGCGGACATAGAATGCATCATGGTCCGCGCCCAGGAGATGGCCCGGTACGTGGACAACGGGATCTTCGACGTGGGCCTCACCGGCAAGGACTGGATCCTGGAGCAGAACGCCGACGTTGTCGAAGTCGCCGAGCTGCGCTACGCCAAAGGCGGGCTGAACCCGGTGCGCTGGGTCGTGGCCGTGCCCGAGGACTCGCCTATCAAGACCATCAAGGAGCTGAAGGGCAAGCGTATCGCCACCGAGCTCGTGGGGTATACGAAGCGCTACCTCAAATCCAAGGGCGTGACCGCCGATATCGAGTTCTCCTGGGGCGCCACGGAAGTGAAGCCGCCGAAGCTCGCCGACGCCATCGTGGAGCTGACCGAGACCGGCAGCTCGCTCAAGGCGAACAAGCTCAGGATCGTGGAGACGATGCTCGAGTCCACCACGCGGCTCATCGCGAACAGGAAGGCCTGGGCGGATCCCTGGAAGCGGAAAAAGATCGAGAACATGGCCATGCTGCTCCAGGGAGCGCTCGCTGCCGAGGAGAAGGTCGGCCTCAAGATGAACGTGCCGAAGAAGGCGCTCAAGGAGATATGCGGCATCCTCCCGGCGATGCACTCGCCGACGATCTCCCACCAGGCCGACCCCGAGTGGGTGAGCCTCGAGGTCATGCTTGACGAGAAGCAGGCCCGGAACCTCATCCCCCGGCTCAAGCGCCGGGGAGCCTCGGGGATCATCGAGTATCCCCTGAACAAAGTCATCCCGTAAATCAGAAAGGCGGCCCCAACGGCCGCCTTTTTTCTTCTCAGTTCTTCCGTCGCCGCCCGTCTATGTCAGGTTTCTTTTCCGGTATTCCTCGATCACCGGCCAGTCCGCTTCAGCCCAGTCCAGCTTAGGCATTTCCTCCGGGCGCATCCAGGCGAGCGCCGCGTGCTCATGCAGCGTGATCGTTCCCGAGATGATCGTGCAGAGGAAGGGATAGAGCGTGACCGTGAACTCCGGATACCGATGAGTCGTCAGGGTGAGCGCCCGGCCGACAGTGATCTCCACATCCAGTTCTTCGCGCAATTCCCGCTTGAGGCATTCCTCGGGCGTTTCTCCTTCCTTGATCTTTCCGCCCGGGAACTCCCATTTCAGGGGCAGGCTCATGATCTCGCTTCGCTGGGTGCAGAGTACCCTTCCGTCATGCTCTATGATCGCGCAGGCCACGTGAATGCTCTTCACGGTACGCCCCCCTGCTGCACGACCAGCCCCAGCTCATCCTTGAGCCTCCCGGGTTTCCTGACGGGAGCAGAGCATCGTTTTCCCCGGCAGACATAGGCCGCTTCCTGCATAGGATATCCCAGTGCCTTTATCTCCTGCTCATCATCGGAGAGCGACAGATACCGAACAGTCTTGAGCGGGAAAAACACCCCTTGTAATGCCCTCAGGTAGGGCCCGAAATGTGGCTTCTCCGCCATGATGGTGATCTCCGGGATGTCTTCATTCACCCACAGGACCGCGTTGCCGTAGAGCGCGGAGTATGGAGGATACCGCTTGTATTCGCCGGAAAAGATCGCGGCAACCTTTTCGACCACGAGCTTCATTTCTTTGTCCCTGTTCAGATGGTGCAGCCTGCCGAGGAACTGGAGGGCGCGGTAATTGGCGGCCGGCCGGCTCACGTCCGCCATGATGCCTGCAGTGACCGGCTCCGCGCCCGTCGTCCCGAGGTTCGGTTTGAATGCCCCTGCCTTGGGATCGAAAAATTTCCGCAGGATCAGGACTCCCAGCGCGGTCGCAATCGCACGATATCGTTTTTCCGCGGTCAGTTCGTACAGGTCGAGCAGTGCGGAACCGACGAGAGCATTGTCCAGAAGCTGTCCGGACAATGCCCGGTGACCGTCATGGTACGAGTGAAAGACCCCCTGGTCAACGGAATACAGCCTGTCGAGCAGGAAGTCAGCGCCCTGCTTCGCCATTGCCAGATAGTCGCCATTCCCCGTCGATGACGAGGCCGCTGCTAGCGAGGTGATCATAAGCGCAGAGGAATCAGCATATACGGTCCTGTCTATCCCGGGAATTTTCAGGCCCTTCCGGTCATGGCGCCGGTAGTATTCCTCATCGGCGTCCTGACTGCCATAGAAAGCCCCTGATCTCCGGTCAAAGAGGCTGGCCCTGACATAGCGAATGGTCTGGTCCGCGATGCGGCGGTAATCCTCCCGGCCAAAGACACGCCCTGCATCCGCGTAGTTCCTGATGAGCCCGGCGTTCACGTCGAGCATCTTCTCATAGTGAGGCTTGCTCCAATCCGGCTCCGTTGCATACCGGAAGAACCCGCCCTCTACGCGGTCATGGATCTCTCCCGCAGCCATGTGATCCAGGGTCGCTGTCATTACTTTTTTGACTTCCCGATCGTTGGTCTTCACGAAGATCGAAAGCAACAGGTCCAGCGTCGGGGGGCTTGGGAACTTCTGGCCTGAACCGAAACCGCCGTGCTCTTCATCGAAGGAGTTCTTCGTTTTCTGGATGATATTGTCGATGACATCGGCGCTCCGGAATTCTCCTTCGCTGAATACCGGCGACGATCGCCTCTCCCGGAAGGCTTCGATCCTCTTCGAGATCCTCCCCTTGTCATTCGTGAAGACCTCCACCACCTGTTCCATGCGCGTCCTCATTGCATCGACAGGGATGTAATTGCCGCCCGAGATCACCTCGCCCTCAGGCGTGAGGAAGACCGTGCTCGGCCAGCCTCCCTGGTTGTACAGGCCGTCGATGTCGGGCCGCAGGTCCGCATCGACCCTGATGGGTATGAAGTGGTCGTTGATATACCGAATAACCGCCTCATCGGAGTACGTTGTCTCATCCATCACGTGGCACCAGTGGCACCAGACCGCGCTGAGGGAGAGCAGGATCGGCCTGTTCCTGTTCCGCGCTTCGCCCAGTGCTTCCTTGCCCCAGGTTCTCCACTGGACCAGATGAGCCGTGTTAGGTCTTGGCGAGAACCGGAAATCCGAGGCAAAGGACGTCTGATGAGCAAGCACGATGATGAAGATCCCGAGCATAATGGCGTGCGATAACAGGCGTTTCGCCATTTTTTCTCCTTGTACCTGCTGCATGTTTACTGTATATTATCGGAAAATGAGCACAAAATCGACAAGAACAGGCAATATCCTGAGGCTCGTGAGGCCAGCGGTCAGGAAGCTCGCAGCATACCACGTGGATGAAACGCCGGTCCGAATCAAGCTCGACGCGATGGAGAACCCCTACGTTCTGCCGCATACCGTGCGGAAACAGATCGCCGCTGTTGCCGGAAACGCGCGGATCAACCTGTACCCCGACCCTTCGGCAAAGGATCTGAAAAAGGCCATCGCGTCGCTCTGGCGTATGAAGCCGGAACAGATGATCCTCGGCAACGGGTCCGATGAGCTGATCCAGACCATTATCCTCGCTTTCGGCGGTCCGGTGCTGGTCCCGGTTCCGACCTTCGCAATGTACGACATCACCTCGCGGGCACTGGCACAAGGCGTCGTCACGGCCCCCCTGGATGAAAACTTCGACCTTGACGCCGACGCAATGATCCGGGCGGCGAAGAAGAGCCGGGCCAGGCTGATCTTCCTTGCCGTCCCGAACAATCCCACGGGAAACCGGTTCTCTGACAGGGCGGTCCGAGCGATCATGGAGAGAAGCGGAGCCGCTGTCGTCATTGATGAAGCCTATTACAGTTTTTCGGGCAGGACGTGGCTGGCGCAGATGAAGAAGTATCCGAACCTGATCATTCTCCGGACGCTCTCCAAGATCGGGTTCGCCGGGCTCCGGATTGGCGTATTGACCGCGTCCGAAGAGATCGTAAACGAGCTGAACAAAATCCGGTTGCCCTACAACATCAACAGCCTGTCCCAGGCGGTCGCGGTTGCGGCCCTGGAGCACAGGGATGTCATCGACCGCCAGATAGGCCTGTTGATTTCAGAGCGTCAAAAGCTCTATAATGCACTCTCGCGTATGCCGGGGGTCGTTGCCTACCCGTCTGAGACCAACTTCATCCTGATACGAAGCAAATCGGACGCTACGGCCATCCATAAGAAATTAAAGCGGTCCGGAATACTGGTCAAGAACTTGGACAGGCCGGGTCCGCTCAAAAACTGCCTGCGCGTGACCATCGGCACGCCGGAAGAGAATCGGGAGTTTTTAAATAAACTGAAAACCATTTTGGCCGCAGATTTGCGCAGATGAGCGCAGATTGAGAACCTCTCCGTGGCTATTCTTTTTACCCTGTTCATCCGTGGTTAATAAAGAGGATTTTCTATGAAACGCAGAGCGACGATCGAACGCAAAACCAAGGAAACGGACATCAAGATATCGCTGGACCTCGACGGCACCGGCGCATACAAGATCAAGACGTCGGTCCCTTTCATGGACCACATGTTCTCGCATATCGCGAAACACGGCTTCTTCGACCTGACCGTCAAGGCAACGGGCGATACGGAGATCGACGATCATCATACGGTGGAAGATCTGGGCATCGCCTTCGGCCAGGCGCTCAAGAAGGCGCTCGGCGAGAGCCGCGGCATCCGCCGCTACGGGGATGTGACGGTTCCCATGGACGAGACACTGGCGCAGGTCGTCATGGACCTTTCCGGCAGGCCTTATCTCGCCTACCAGGTGGAACTGCCGAAGAAATACAAGCTGAAGGACTTCGACCCCGGGCTCGCGGAAGATTTCTTCCAGTCCGTGGTGAACCATGCAGGGATGAACCTCCATGTCCGCCTCCACTACGGCCGCGATGTCCACCACATGCTCGAGGCCATTTTCAAGGCCTTCGGCCGCGCCCTCGATCAGGCGACGAGCATCGATCCGCGGATCAGGGGCGTGCTCTCGACCAAGGGGAAAATTTAATTATTCACCACAGAGGACTCGGAGGTTTAACGGAGTTCACAGAGCAGCTGTTTGCCGGCCTCACCTCGGTGCCCTCTGTGGTTAAGGTCTATCAATGATAGCGATCATCGATTACGGAATGGGTAACCTGCGGAGCGTCCAGAAGGGCTTCGAACGCGTGGGCCGCGAGGCAGTGGTCACGAGCGATGCCAAGACGATCCTGAGCGCCTCCAAGGTCGTCCTGCCCGGCGTGGGCGCCTTCCCGGACTGCATGCGCAACCTGCAGGAGTACGGGCTGATCGAGGCTGTCCTCAAATCCATCGGCTCCGGCAAGCCTTTCCTCGGCATCTGCCTGGGACTGCAGCTGCTCTTTACCGAGAGCGAGGAGTTCGGGCTGTCGAAGGGACTGGACATCATCAAGGGCCGGGTCATCCGCTTCAAGGGTCCGGAGTTCTCCGACCTCAAGATTCCTCACATGGGCTGGAACTCGATAACGGTCAAGCGGCGTCCGCCGGCGCTCGCGGATGTGCCCGAGAACAGCTACGTCTACTTCGTCCACTCCTTTCATGTGGTGCCCGAGGACAAATCCGTGATCGCGACCACGACAGGCTACGGCATCGACTTCGTGTCCAGCGTCTGGAAGGACAACATCTTCGCGGTCCAGTTCCATCCCGAGAAGAGCCAGGCGCTGGGGCTGTCGATCCTGAAGCATTTCGGAGAGCAAAAGGCGTAACATCCACCACGGAGACACAGGGACACGGAGAGAACCAAATCTCTTCTTCGCCACGGATGAACACGGATTTTCACGGATAAGATAGAATTGTCTCTCGCTCTTCTCTGTGTCCTCCGTGCCTCCGTGGTAAATAAAGGTCTTCATGCTAATTATCCCGGCTATCGATCTGAAAGAAGGCAAGTGCGTCCGGCTCGAACAGGGGCTCATGGACAAGGCCACGGTCTACTCCGACGACCCGGCGACCACGGCGAAGCACTGGGAGTCCCAGGGCGCCGAGATCCTGCACGTGGTGGACCTGAACGGAGCATTCGCCGGCATTCCGAAGAACCTCGAGGCGATCAAGGCCATCCGCTCCGCGGTCAGGATGCCGATCGAGGTCGGCGGCGGCATCCGCGATATCGCGACTATCGAGACCCTGGTGTCGATCGGGATCGACCGGATCATCCTCGGCACGGCCGCGATCGAAAATCCGGACTTCGTCCGGGATGCCTGCAAAAGATTCCCGGGCAGGATCATCGTCGGGATCGATGCAAAGGACGGCCTGGTCGCGATCAAGGGCTGGGCGGAGGTCACGAAGGTGAAAGCCGTGGAACTCGCGCAGAAGATGCAGGACTACGGGGTCATCGCCATCATCTACACGGACATCAGGCGGGACGGCATGCTCTCGGGTCCGAACATCGAGGCCACGCAGGCCCTGGCAAAAGCGCTCCACATCCCGGTCATCGCGTCCGGCGGCGTCCATACGATGAAGGACATCGAAAACCTGCTGACCGTGCGCTATTCCGGCGTGAGCGGGGTGATCACCGGCAAGGCCATCTACAGCGGCTCGCTCGACCTGCGGGAGGCGATCCTCTTCATCAAGATGAACGATAACCGGTGCGTGAGATAAACCTTTTTTCTCGCAGAGACGCAGAGCTCGCAGAGAAAAGCAAGGCGAAGACCGTCAAGAATCCTTTGTGTTGAAAGCTCGAAAAGGTTCTTGCAGTTCTCGGCGTCCTCCGCGCCTCCGCGAGAAACGGGATTTTACTTTTCTGGAGTAGAACTCATCATGCTGACAAAACGAATCATACCCTGCCTCGATGTGAAGGCGGGAAGGGTCGTCAAGGGCGTGAGCTTCGTGAACCTGCGAGATGCCGGCGACCCGGTTGAGATCGCGAAGGTCTACGACGAGCAGGGCGCCGACGAACTCACGTTCCTGGACATCACGG
Organism: Nitrospirota bacterium; assembly: GCA_035516965.1. Lineage (NCBI taxonomy): Bacteria > Pseudomonadati > Nitrospirota > Nitrospirota bacterium. Next base: position 8,101 of record DATIZR010000041.1, on the reverse strand, counting down.
CGTCCCATGAGGAACGCGGCATCATACTCGACATCGTCCGCCGCACCGCGGAGCAGGTCTTCATGCCGCTCACGGTCGGCGGCGGTATCAGGACCCTCGACGACATCAGGAACCTCCTCCTCGCCGGCTGCGACAAGGTCTCGATCAATACCACCGCGGTCCACGACCCCGAGTTCATCAAGGCGGCCTCCATGCGCTTCGGCAGCCAGTGCATCGTGGTCGCCATCGACGCAAAGCAGGTCGTTGCCCATGACCGGGACTTCAAGCCCCCGCTTGCGTGGGCAGACGATCCGAAATACAGGCAGCTCTTCCTCTCACACTCAGAACTCGAAACTCCAGGCGCCGAACGTAAATGGGAGGTCTACACCCACGGCGGCAGAAAGCCCATGGGCATCGATGCGGTTGCGTGGGCGCGGATGATGGAGGAGTACGGAGCCGGCGAGATCCTGCTTACGAGCATGGACCAGGACGGCCAGAAGAACGGCTATGACCTTTCACTCACGCGGGCCGTCGCGGAGGCGGTGTCGGTCCCGGTCATCGCGTCGGGCGGCGTCGGGAACCTGGAGCATATCTATCAGGGGTTGACCGCGGGCAAGGCGGACGCCGCGCTCGCGGCATCGATCTTTCACTTCCGGGAGTATACTATCAGGCAGGCAAAGGATTATTTAAAGGAGCGGGGAGTGCCCGTGAGATTGTAACGTAGTTACTTACAAATAAAATTCTTTACAAAACGGCAAGAAAATATCTCGCAGAGGCGCAGAGCTCGCAGAGAAAATCAAAAAATAATTCGCCATGAAAGACTTTCGGGTTTTGGTTTTAAACTCCGGGTCCTCCGCGTGCTCCGCGAGAGACGCCTTTAGCTTCTGGTTTTGATCCGGCTTGTCTGGGTTAGGCAGAAAGAATACCGACTTCAGGATCCAGCGCGTCCGTTCATCGTGCTGCCGCGCCGTCCTATCTACAGCTGGTACCCTCCGAGATGCTTCAGCACCGTTTTGATCAAATCCGCGGGATTGACCGGTTTCGTGAGATAACTGTTCGCGCCCATCGACATCCCCCGCTCCCGGTCCCCCCGCTCGCCTTTGGTCGTGATGATCACGATGGGCATGTCGCTTTTCAAGCCGATCCGCACATGCCTGACCAGCTGCGCGCCGTCCATCCCGGGCATGTTCATGTCCGTGAGGAGCAGATCGAAGGTTCCGCTCTTCAATTTTACCAGCGCATCCAGCCCGTTCACGGCCTCGACGATATTCACCTTCACCATCCGCTTCAGGTTCATGACGAGGAACATGCGCATGATCGCCGAATCATCGACGACGAGTATCGACTTGCCGGGAAAACCAAACATAATGATCCGATTCCTTCAACCTCGTTTAACCAAGTTTAGCATCCCGGCGGGCGTCGAGATGACGCAGGCGGGATGGCTTCATCCCGCCTGTCTGATTCCAATCTGGGTGACGCAACGAATGCCTGCTGAAGATCCTGTCGGCTCAGGACCGCGCCGGAGAGGCGCTACTTCTTCGCAGCAATGCCCTTCTTGATCGCGTTGACCACGCCGTCGCTGCTCGTCTCCCGGATCGTCAGGAGCATGCCCTTCTTGTCGTAGTAGCCGATGAGCGGTGCGGTCTTTTCGTTGTACACGTCAAGCCGCTTGCTGATGGCCTCCACGGTCTCGTCGGCGCGCTGGACCACGGGGCTGCCGCACTTCTTGCACTTGTCGCCGGGGGCCGGCGGGTTGCTCTTGACGTTGTAGATCTCCTGGCAGGCGGGGTTGGAGCAGGTGCGGCGGGTCGTCAGACGGTCGAGGATCACATCGCGCGGCACTTCGATGCTCGCCACGAGGTCAAGCTTGATGTTGATCTTCTTCAGCAGCTCGCCAAGCGCGTCGGCCTGCGGGATCGTGCGCGGGAATCCGTCGAGCAGGAACCCCTTCTGGCAGTCCTTCTCCTGGAGCCGCTGTTCCATGATGCCCATGATCAGGGAATCGGGGACGAGGTCGCCCCGGTCCATGTAGCCCTGCGCCTCCCTGCCGAGCGGCGTTCCCGCCTTGACCGCCCCGCGCAGGATGTCGCCGGTGGATATCTGAACCGAGCCGTCCAGCGCCGTCAAAAGCTTCGCGACCGTTCCCTTGCCTGCGCCCGGAGCGCCTAATAAGATGATACGCATGGAACTAACCTCCTCATCAGCATGAATTGGAATGGGTGTTTCAAGTCGGACATTATCGTATGAACAGGGGAAAAAATCAAGAAAAAATGCGACCTGCGAACGCTACCGCTCTTCCTGGATGACCTGGTGCAGAACCTCGCCCAGGTCCTTGATCCGGTACGGTTTTGCCACCACGCCGTGAAAGCCGTGGCTCCGGTAGTTTGCCATCACGGGGTCGCTTGAATAGCCGCTCGAGATGATGATCCTGGCTGCGGGATCGAGGGCGAGCAGCTTTTCACCAGTTTCCCTGCCGCCCATGCCGCCGGGCACCGTCAAATCCAGAATGATGGCTTCGAAGGCGCGCCCCGATTCCCGCTCCTCCCGGTAGACCGCGAGCGCCTCGTTTCCCTCGCGGGTGAGGACCGCCTCGTATCCCAGCGCCTGGAGGATCTTCTCGATCGCATCCCGAATGATGTCGTCGTCATCCATGACCAGGATGCGCCCCTCGCCGGGCGTCAGCCACTCCTGTTCCTCCCCGCTTTTCCGGTTCTTTGCCTCGGAAGCCGGAAGATAGATGTGGAAGACGGTGCCCTTCCCCAGTTCCGACTCAACGGTAATATGTCCCTGATGCTTGCTGATGATGGAGTATGACGTCGCCAGGCCGAGACCGCTCCCCCGGTTCTTGGTCGTGAAGTAAGGATCGAATATCCGGGAAAGAAAATCCTGTGCGATGCCGATGCCCTGGTCCCGTATGGAAATCCTCACGTAGCTCCCTCCCGGCAGGGGAGGGACATCGGACTCGCCGAGCATCAGGTTCTCGCAGAGAACGCTGATCGTGCCGCCCTCGGGCATGGCGTGGTCCGCATTCATGATCATGTTGCTGAAGACCTGATTCATTTGCCCTTCGTCGGCGTCAATGGGCCACAAATCTTCCGGGACCGAACATTCGCATTTTATCTCTCTCCGCCGCACGGCAAGCCGGGCCGATTCCCTGATGAGTGCTCCCAGTGCGAGGGTCCTCTTGACGGGAGCTCCTCCCTTCGCAAACGTCAGCAGCTGCTGGGTCAGGTCCTTTGCCATGATCGTCGCCTGCTCCGCCTCCTCCAGCCGCTCATAGACCTTGTTCAGGTGAACTGAATGCATCTTTGCCAGCTCGATATTGCTCAGGATCCCCGACAACAGGTTGTTGAAATCATGGGCGATCCCGCCGGCCAGCATGCCGACGGATTCGAGCTTTCGCGCGTTCAGCAGCTCTTCTTCCATGATCTTGCGCTCCGTGATGTCAATGATCATGGCCTGTTTGGATACCGTTCCATCAGCGTTGCTGATGGGCGTGTTGGTGATGAAGTACCAGCGGTCATCCTTGGGACTTTTCACCTCCCACCGGACCGTCTCTCCCTTGAGGACCCTCTCGTTGACGCACCAGGGGCAGACCGAGTCCCTCTCATGCAGCGCGGTAAAGCAGGACTCTCCGGTGGCGTCACGACCGGTCCGCACCTTGAGCCGGTCGTTCATGAACTCGATCCGGTAGTCTGCAGAACAGATATAGATGAACCCGTCAAAAGCGTCGATCATGGCGCGGTACCGGGCTTCGTTCCGCGCCAGCGCCTCTTCCGCGCGCCTGCGCTCCGTAATTTCCCGCGCCAGCCCTGCGTTGATTTCCTTCTGGAGACGAGTCTCCTTCACAAAATAAATGGCAATGGGGGCCGCGATCAACGGCACGAACAGCGCGTCGATGGCGCCTATCAGCATCAGGTCCCCGGATACACTGCCGAACCAAAGATAGCTCTGGACGACATTGAGCAGCGCCGTGAATATTTCGGAAATCACGGCGGACACCCAGATGAAATGCCAGGGGTTCAATCGCTTCAGACTGGCTATGGTCCGCGTCATCATGTTCCGCATCCTCCGGAAGAAAGAGACTCCCGCGCCGTCATTGGCGCCCTCCTGTCACACCATCCCGCATCGCTTCAACTGGTCAGACCCCGTTGAGCGCGAGGTGAGGGTTACGCTGCCTGCATCGCGCCTTGCTCCACCCCGGGGACGACATCGACACGCTCGGGCTCTGCCTGCTTCCCGGAGCGTCAGGAATTCGCGCCTGTCGTGCCGAGGTTGCCGGTAATCACCCGGTGGAGAAGCTTGACGGTCACCGTCGTTCCCGGTTGCTCCCCGGGATTCTTCCCGTCCCGGCTCTCCACGAATATCGACCCGCCGTGGTCCTCGACGATCTTCTTGCAGATCGCGAGCCCAAGGCCCGTCCCCCGGGCTTTCGTCGTAAAGAAGAGATCGAATACCCGGGCCAGATGTTCTGCGGGTATCCCCGCTCCCGAGTCCGCCAGCACAAAGATGATGAACCGGTCTTCCAGCAGAAACCTGATACTGATCGTCCCGCCCGTTGCGCAGGCGTCGATGGCGTTCCTGAGAAGGTTCAGGATCACCTGCCTGATCTGGTGCGGGTCCACGTAGGCAAGGGCGTGCGGACGGTCCTGGTCTCCCCGCACGGTAATTCCCTTCCGGACAAGCTCTTCCCGGTGCATACCGATGACCTCTTCCCAAAGATCAACAAGGTCACATTCGACGAGCGACAGCTTGATCGGCCGGCCGTAGATCAGGAGCTCCTCGACGAGCTGGTTGAGCCGCTTCGTTTCCGAGAGAAGGGCTTGGGCCAGTTCCACGTGCGCAGGACTGGTCAGTTGCCGCTCGAAGATCTGGCCGATGGAGCTGATCCCGAACAACGGGTTCCTGATCTCATGGGCCACGCCCGCGACCACCTGTCCCACGGCCGCAAACCGTTCCTTGCTGAGCACTGCTGCCTGGAGCGCCTTGATCTCTGTCAGGTCGCGCCAGGCCACGATGGTGCCTTCCCGCTTGTCTCCTCCCTGGAAAGACGTGGCCGTGAAGCCGATGGGGAGGCTCGTGCCGTCGCGTCTCCTGATCTCCGTTTCCTGATAGGGCCCCGGGGACGCCGACAGGAACACTTCGGCATCGGGGAACAGATCGGCCAACCGCTGGTCGATCAGGTCTCCGGGGCGGCTGCCCAGGAGCGCCGCGCCCGCCTCGTTTATGAGCTTGACGCTTCCATCGTAGCCGAGCAGCATGATCCCGCTCGTCATGCTCCCCAGGATCCCGCTCATCAGGCTGCCGCTGCTTGCCAGCTCCCGGTTCTGCGCTTTCAATGCATCGTTCAGCTGGCAGACATTGATGGCCATGGCGGCATGGTTGGCCAGCAGCATGAAAGCCGCGATCTCGCTCTCGAGGAATGGCGTGCTGCTCCGCTTGTGAACGGTGAACACGCCGATCGGCCGGCCCTCGCTCTTGAGCGGCAGGGCAAGCAGCGCGGGCATTCCCTGTGCACCGGCGGTCCTGCCAAGCTCCGTCGTATCGTGCAAGGGCAGATTATACTCCGTGATGATCCGGTTTTCCCGGAAGGCCCGTCCCACGGCGCCCTGATCGAGCGGAAGGCTCTTTGGGCACGCATCGTGGTCTCCGGGACCGGGGCACCCCCCCGCGCGATGGACGAGGCCGAGACGGTCCTGGGAAAGAAGCCAGAAATTGCAGGCATCGAGACCGGAGAACTTCAGGGCCGCATCGGTGAATGTCTCGAGCGCCTTTTCCAGGGAGAGCTCGGCGAGCGCTGAAGCGGTGCTCTTGTGGAGTTCGAGAAGTTCCCTCACCATCTGCCGGTTGTCGTCATGGAGCCGGAGGTTCTCGAGCGCCGCCCCCATATCAGCGGCCAGAATGCGGAGAACGCTTATGTCCCTTCGCCGGAAGGGCCTGCCCCCGCGCGCGGCGACCACCAGGACGCCGAGAACCGGGAAGACGCTGCAGGTCATGCAGTAGGCCAGCTTGTCACCGTAGGACTCGATGAGATCATTGCCGCAACTCGTGTCCGGGACGAGCCAGCATGATTCATCCTCCCGCTTATATGCCGGGCAGTCGGCGCGGATGCAGTTGTTCGCTTCCCAGCAGAATTTGTCCTGACCGCCGGTCCGGATGGGCACCATGAGGAGTTGCTCTCCCCTGCCTTCGCCGCCAGCCTGGCGCCTGCCGAAGACCTCGTCCCGTGAGCCGTCCTCGATGAGCCGCTCTTTTCCCGTGCGGACGAGCGCGGCGAAAGGATCGTCTCCGGAAAGCGGCCGGCTCGTGATCCCCAGCAGTTCTCCGAGTCCCGAATCGCGCTTCACTTCGAGCCAGGCCCGCCTGCGGTCGACCAGGCAGAGGAACGATCTTCGATACCCGAGCCCGCGCGATACCGCCCACATGAAACGGTCCAGCATCCCGTCGAGGGGCTGCCCGACGCTGAAAACCCTGGTGGAAAGCCGCGAGATCGTGGCCATGTCGCGGCTGTACTCGTAGAGGCGGATCATCCGCTCTTCGACTTCCGCAGTCCGCTCGCGGATCCGCTGTTCCAGCACCGAGTAGGATCCCTCGAGGCGGCCGGCCATTTCGTTCAAGGACCGTGACAGGTCCTGCATCTCGTCGCCAGTCGCCAGGCTGATCCGGTGCGTCATCTCGCCCCTGCCGATCCGCCTGGCCCCGTCATGCAGGATGGCGAGAGGCTGCAGCACGACCCTGCGGACCAGGAAATACAGAATGCCGCCGATCGCAAGGATGAGCGCCGCGAACAAAAGGGTGAGCGTACGCCTGCTGTTGACGATCTCCCGGAGCGAATCCTCCCAGGACAGGGACACGAGAAGGACGCCGAGGACCGGCTGACTGCTGCCGTGGCACGGGCTGCATACCCGTTCGTTCTTCAACGGATAGAGAATGGTATGCAGCGGCTGACCTTCATAGTGCCGGAACGAGAATTCCGACCCCGTCTCGAACGCCTGCGCCAGCTGGGGGAGCGCGATGTCCCTGCCCTTGACCCCGAAGGCCGGAGTGCCGTCCTTTCTGAGCACTTCGAGCTGAACGAGCCCGTAGGTCCCGCGGAGACTGTCCATGAGCTTCAGCGTGCTGCGCGGGGTCCCCTGGATCATGTTTTCCCGCAGATCGGAATAGATGGTAAAGGCAAGCAGATGCTGCTTCTCCTCCGCCTTTCGCTGGAGGAGACGGGCCTCCCGGTTCACGAGGTACACGGAGAGGGTGCCCAGGAAAAGGACGAGGCTGCCGAGGACCAGGAACAGGAACTTGGTGTGGAGCCGCCAGGGAAGCATAGGATTTTCATACTATACCAGGCAGGAAGGAGGGTCAATGAAAAAAGTGGTCGCAGCCTTGTTCGCGGTGATGATCGGGCACGGCACGCTTCAGACGCGGATCGGGAGGACCACGACCGGCAGGCCCTGGCTGTAGAACCGCCTCTGCACCGAGAAGATCGTGTAGTTGTGGAACACGCCGGATAGGAAGCCGGTCTTCGGGAACACCAGCTGTCCTCCGAACAGGATGGCATTGGGGAAGCGCTCCAGGATCTCGGGGACGAGCCGTGCGATCTCATCGACGACGTCGTTGCCGAAGGAATAATAGCCGGCGGCGTAATAACCGTGGCACCGCATATAGTGCACGTAGCGGTCCAGCTCCTTCTTCACCGTGGCCTTCATATGGGTCATTTCATCGGTTCCCTTGAAGTTGCCCGCGTCCACGACGCCGACCTGGATGAACACGAAGTTCTTGAAGGTCCCCCCGAACAGACGGATGATGCTGAACAGGGTATGGAGGCCCAGGCCGTTGAACCCGTTCACGAGCAGGATGGCCGTCTTGTCCTGGGGATCATATTTCACCTTCTGCTCCTGTTCGGTGGGGGCTTTCTCCGGGTTGATGGGGCAGGAGGCCTCGGCCACCTTCACGAGCTCGTCGAGCCTGTGGAGCATCTTGAAGGTATTCCGGTAGTGGCGCTGCGTGAGCAGGGCGATGACGACCAAAGCCCCGGTAAGCAGCAGCGTGATCCATCCTCCCTCGTGGAATTTGAGCACCGTCACGGATGCGAGAATGAAGAAGGTAAGGGTCATGCCGAGACCATTGA